>JABDPQ010000631.1 GCA_013042695.1 Desulfobacterales bacterium
CTTATTGAAACGATCGGGCTCGATGAGCGTGCCGAGCTGATGCGCGGGTTGATGAACCTCTATGTCGCCACGCGGCAGAGCCTTGGCGACAAACCGCACTAGCGTTTTCATAGACCGCGCTCTTATATTAACTGTTAGAATCCGGTAGAATTATCGACAATGATGGAAAATGGCTAATGATCTATAAGAAAGAACCTGATGGCAGATGGGCAATTACTCACGATTGTTATAATCGTAATGATCCCCCTAAACAGTAGTTGCATTCAATCTCTAAAAATAAAAAAACGATCTTCACCTTAAATACATGCCGTATTGGAGAGATTGCCCTTGTTCCTGCCTGAGCTTTGACACTCTCCTTCAGCAGAGTCCGGTTGAGTTCGGGTACCTCTGCCGGGCTCTGATTTTTTTGAGGTTTCAATCGGCAATGTTACTCGTTTAAGAAAATCCGCAAATTCGCCTTCATGTGAACCCACGGCCTGGCAGCAGCCCCACGGGTTAACACACTCCCAACATTTCTGAGGAACACTCATACTTTCCACTTGTTGCTATTTTCGTTCTTAAGCTAATTTGAAGAGATACAAAAAGTTATACTTTTGAGTTATTCAGTAACCTTGATGATTGCCAGTCCACATCATTGTTTGCTGCTCATCGCCAGTTTTCTGAAATGATGGGTAGAAAAAGTAGCCTCATTTTTATAAGGAAGCGACGATAACGTAACTTCCATGGGTTCGGAAAGCGTGAAGGATGCCACTCTACGAGGAGGACATTTATTAACGCCATTTTCTTGGTTTTCAAGAGATGCTCAAGAACATCAAATTCAGCACCTTCAACATCCATCTTGCAAACAACGTAATCATCTGGACTCACATTTATGGTTAACCAGTCACTGAAATCAATCGCTTTAACCTCAATGAAGTTGTCTATATCGATTCGCCCAGATAGTTTGTTGGGATAAAGTGTCGAACCGTCGTACTTCTCGCTAAGATATAAATTTGTATTTCCATATTCAGTTGATATTGCAGCTTCAAGTTTTATCAACTTTGATTCTTCTGAGTTGATGTGACGTGCATTCTCAGGATTTGGCTCTATCGCATAAATTTTATCAAAAGGCCCGTACTTATTATCAAGTTCCTCAATAGCAGAACCATTGCTGGCACCGCAGTCAATTAGAATTTTCATTAATACCTTCCGTTTATATCATCTACATACGTTAAATCAGGATCAGACAATGGATGAAACGATATACATCAAGACCACTTTTGCTCAATGGTAACGGGTTCAACAACTTTCTCTACTATAAATCAATAATTTTATATTTTAGAGCGGGAAGGTACAGCACGTTAATGCGTAAGGTAGCTGATTAAAATGTGACCGATAAGAATTTTTTTTTGAAAATAATGTTTCCCACAGATTTTCAGGACAGCACCCTCGAAGTTGTGGTCAAACACATGGAATGTGTAACGCTGACCTTTAGTTGTGCTCACTATTTTGAGGTTTTTTTATTTCTTAAATTTACTTCCAACCTCAACATCAGCCAGCATCTCGAAATATTTAACGATGGCTCCATGGTCTTCGTCCATACAACCCATCACTTTCAGCGTTTGCATTATCTCGTAAAGCTGAGCGGTCAATGGAACAGGAATGTCCATCTTATGTGCTGAAGAGAGCACGTTGGTTATGTCTTTGTGATTAATTGATATTTTACCGCCCGGCTGAAAATTGCGGCTTGTCATCAGCGGCACTTTTGCATCTAACACAGTACTTCCTGCAAGACCTCCCCGTATTGCCTCATATACGAGATTGGGATCTGCTCCCGCTTTCTCGACAAACACCATGGCTTCTGAGACCACGGCAATAGATAGATTGACTATGATCTGATTGGCAAGCTTCGCAACTGAACCGCTGCCGACATCCCCGGTGCGTGTTGCGGAAGAACCAATCGCTTCGAAACAGGGAATGAGCTTGTTAAAGACATCTTCATTACCACCGGCCATAATGGCTAGTTCGCCGGTAATGGCCTTAGGTTCTCCCCCGCTTACCGGAGCGTCAAGAAAGTAAACACCAAGCTCTTTCAACCTATTTCCACAGTATTTTGCTTGCTCAGGTGTCACCGAACTATGGTCGACAACAATCACTTCTTTCTTGATTGTAGAACTAACACCCCCGTCACCAAAAAGAACCTCCTGGACGACTTCGCCGCTTGGCAAACATGTGAAGATGACGTCACATTCGGCTCCAATTTCTGACAGGGATTTCGACTCGGCACCTGCTTTTATGACCTCTTCGATAGCGTCGACATTCACATCGCTGACGAAAAGGTCAAATCCCTTCGCTAATAGGTTTTTGGCCATGGGTTTTCCCATGATTCCAAGTCCTATGAATGCACAAAGTCTTTCCATGTCTCTCCCCTAGCAGTAAGTGGGTATGATTTATCGAATTGGTCTACCAAGTAATGGTGTATTAAATATCATTTCTTTCTCGTTCTACCCCAGAACACTTCACCTACCAGATACCCTGAAGTGTGATAGCCAACCATAAATAAATTGTCGTCTGAATCTATAGTGCTTTATCAGTAACATATTGCACCGTAAATGATGAAGATTTTCACCGGTAGTATCGTATCAAATGCTACAAATTATTGTGAAGGCTATTCTTGTATCTATTCAGAATCTGCTGATCCTCAGAAAACTCTCTTCACCGGGCAGATAAAATCTGACCTTAAACAGACATAACCTTAATATGCTTTTTGTATAAACTATTGAAATTGCGGGAGTATACTTTTTATAGATGGGATTTCCCTATTACAATCATAAATAATAAAATTGAGAGTGAATTTGTTTAATTTTTAAAAGTCATCAGTATCTTGCCTCCTTCCGACCAGGTATGCAACACATTGTAATATCAAGGTAAATACGATGGTTCATGTTCAAGAATATTATTATTAAATTGGCTGATTTCGGGTGGAGAGTGCCTTGTTAATAAGGGACCACAGCCTTACATTAATTTGGTCTTAATCATATTTTGTCTTTTAGGTTGGAGAAATCAAGAATGAAAAGAAGAGAACAACAATCCCAAGCTAATCTTTACGATTCACTAGAGGCCTGGACTTCAGGGAACTTAAAGAACCAGGAGAGCAAGACCGTGCTGATTACTGGCGCCTACTCTGGAATTGGATATTTTACGGCGCTTGCTCTGGTCAAGGCCGGGGCTCACGTCTTGATCGCGGGTCGAAATTCCGAGAAGTTGGACAAGGCCGCGTCGGATATTCGAGGGGTGGCCACCATGGGCAGTGTTGAGACGATGTTAGTCGATCTTGCCAGCCTTGAGTCCATCCGGAATTTTGCCGACGCATTTCTTGAACGTCACGCCTCGCTGGATGTCCTGATCAACAATGCAGGCATTATGATGCCGCCCGAGTCGCTTACAGAGGACGGTTTTGAATCACAGTTTGGGGTGAATTTTGTAGGACCATTCGCCCTGACCGGGCTTTTATACAGTGCACTCACCCGGACGCCCGGGTCCAGAGTCGTCACTCTGAGCAGTATTGCTCACCGTGGCGCGCACATCGACTTCGACAATCTCAAGCTTGAAAAACCATACGATCCGAGGCGGGAGTATTATCAAAGTAAACTTGCCAATATCATCTTCGCGCTGGAATTGGGCCGGCGCGCTGAGACAAAGGGCGACGGCATACTTTCTGTTGCCTGTCACCCTGGTTTCACCAAAACCAATCTGCAACGACATGTGGACCCCGCCATCCTTGAAAAGATGGTGTTTATGGAGGCGTGGCAGGGTAGCCTACCGACAATCATTGCCGCCACAGGCGAAGACGTCAAACAAGGCGATTATTATGGACCCGATGGGCCGAAAGAGATGGGCGGCTTCCCTGCACTTGGAGTGATCGACAATGCTGCTCTGAATATAGATGTGGCGGCCAAACTATGGGAACTGGGTCAAGAAGCAACTGGCGTCGTGTTTCCTTGACAATGAATGGATAAGCAATGCCGACGAATAATGAACGATTGTTGCGAAGACAGTTTCTGCGAACCGGATTGATCAACGGCCTGGCGCTCCTTGCTGGAGTTTCTGTTTTAGCAGGCAAAGGTGTGGCGAGCGCAAGGCCAGAAGCTAACGCCCAATTGGGCATTAACGTTTTGATTCAGGCCCTGCACTCCACCGAAAATGCAGTCTGCATTGGCGCCGCCGACCGGCTGGAAAGATCTCAGACATCAAATGCGTATTATGATCTGCATTTAAGAAATGCCGGTTTGGGATTTGTAGACGCAGAGATCATCGCACAGGCGATGCGCAAGCTTTCCCTCTATGAAGCTCCCGCCTTAAGGTCTTTCAGTATGAGTTACAACCCCGGTCTGACAGATGCCGGTGTCGTGCTTCTGGCCCAGGCATTCCCCGCCACGCTCACCGAATTGGGTCTTGTGAATTGCGCAATCGGGGACAAAGGCGGTGTGGCGCTTCTGCGCTGGGGTAGAAAGGCTGTTGGATTGAGGATGATCTGCGTGGAGGGAAACCGCTTCTCCGCAAGGATTAGACAAGAGTTCGCTGCACTGGCCAAAGAAAAGACAAATCTGCTGGTCGTCGTCTGAGTGGTTATTGCGGCTTGAGTTTCTATGCAACTGCTGGCAATCTAACTCGACTACACAAGACACGCCCGCAAATATACACAGTCTCCTCAGAGAGCGTTCCCGAAACAGAGGATTGGTGAAATTCAATGATGGGAAGAGATATCCTTTGGACATATAAAGACTGGGGTAATATTGGGGAATTCACCTAGTTCCTGTTAGGTTACGAGGAACCCCACCAACGCAATTGCAGAGGCTCGTGTGGGCAAGGTTAACCATTTAAGAAATTTGGTATTGATCTTGATCCTGTTTTAATTCCAGCAGGACGCTCACCATTTGATACCCCACTCCTGCTATACTCAACCCCATGTCAATGTCCAAGAAAACACCACGACATTGGGTTGGATTCCTCTCAGAAGATGACAGCGGCGGTCTTGTCCTCTACGACCGCCGTAGTCCCGATCGTTCACCACATGAGGTATATCTGTATCACTTCAAAACTGACCGCATTCTCAATCACCTCAAGTACACAGTGAAGCAGCATCTTCAGCGATTAGATGAGGATGAACTACGCCATGTCGAGAAGGTCAAGGCTGCGTACCTGGAGTATAAGCTGAACTATTTTCGGCACCTGATCAAATACCGTGAGAGCGGATTTCATCATGCCATCCCGACCGAGTTTCTGGGATTAAGTCATACGGTGGGCGGTGGACCTTGGGAGTCCTTTAATGGTGATCCTGATTGGAAACTACTAAGACGGAAAGGGCAGCCAAAGGGGGGGACTGATGAATGATTATGGTATGCAATATAACGAAAAATTGGTAGCGTTCATATGCATATCACCAAATTAACAATATTTTTATCAGCGGTACATTTTGTTCTCGTTGTCATTTTATTCCTATGTTTCGGGATAGGGCTTGAGGGTAAGCAACACATAGGGCATTTGATTTTCTGGACGCTTATGATGCCTGCGGCGCTTATTCCTACACCTGGCTTATGGTTTATTCCATTGAACAGCGTTGTCTGGGGCTTGTCCGGCGCTATACTGCTGAAATTTATTAACAATATAACTCATAGATAAGTCTGTGTTTCTTCCTACCTTCAACTAACATTTCACAATTTGGCTCATCTAATTATAGGATCAAGGCGATTTTTACTCCCGCTTTTATCTACCCTTAAAATTCTATCCTAATTTTCTATACTTCTCCTGACAAAGACATTATGTCTGTGAAGGTGCGAGCTCACTAAAATGGCTCCAGGCTTACCTTGTTCTGTCCAATGTTAGGTCGACGGTGCTGCCGTCTTGCGGGGGGTTCAGGAAAAATCTTCAAAAACCCAAGTTTATAAGAATGGTAGACTGCCAATACTAATCTGTAAATATTTTTTAAACTGAGTTACATCAGTCTGATTGACGAAAAAAGAGCTACTTGAGTAGCCTCTACTAGTCATACCATCCCATACATTTTGGCATTGACTGTTCCCTATCGTGAAACGTAAATAAGCCTGCTGAAAAACTGGAAATGGAATGGTTTGTTCAGCTTGACTTTGTCGGACAAATTAGGAACAAGGTGAATTTTCATATGTTCTTGAACAGCTGATATTGCCAATACAAGCCTCTTACATTATACAAGAGAGGTTCCTTGCAATCTAAAAGAAATAATTTACATCCATTGGTGAGCGCAATTTTGGTAAAACTAGATAGCTTGGTAGAATGTTCTTCGGCCAACTGAAAAGAAACGAGAATAAATTTATTAGTCAATCATAGATTTCATCAGTTAGCTTGTAGATATTGCAGATATAATATATAACTGCATAATCCATTAATAGTTAGCTCAACAATATTAATCAACCTTCAAGTATGATAGAAAAACTCAATAAACCATGTTACCATTAATAGAAAATGACTTCAAAAATTAATAATTATTTCTTCAATAAAATAGCAAACTTATTATGTTGTCTTCTCCAGCGGGATGATATACAGCACTCAGTAACAAAGTTGTTTCATAAAATACTGAACGATAAATATACTCACCAATTATTTCCACAAATATTTCACAAATTACTCCTTGACGATGTATCACGTGAGGTTATTGCAGATACAATTAGTAATGAACTTATTCGCAAACAATTATGGAAAAACATAAATATCAGGCCAGGTGGAAATGATTTCTCGTATGCGTTCATTCCCAACAGTTTAATTGCGGAAGTACATAAGTTAGCGACTTTACAATCTGCCGAATACATAGACCAAAAAATGCCGCAATTATTTGGCCATGATACACCCTTAGATTTACTTAGTTATTGCATTAAGGAAGCTACAGTAGACGGAAATTATTTAGAATTTGGTGTTTTTTCAGGATATACAATAAATCATATTTCTTCGATGACTGACCAAGTTGTTCACGGGTTCGATTCTTTTCGAGGATTACCTGAAGACTGGGGAACTACAAAAAAAGGGAAATTCTCAACAAATGGGAATCTTCCCAGCGTAAACGAAAATGTTATTCTTCACGTGGGGCTTTTTGAAGAGACACTCCCTGGTTTTATAGCAGAACATGATGGTAACATTTCTTTCATGCATATTGATTCAGATTTGTATTCATCTGCGCATACAGTACTGTTCTCTTTAAAAAATAAAATTGTATCTAATACGATTATTGTGTTTGATGAATATTTTAATTATCCTGGCTGGCAACATCATGAATATAAAGCATTTCAGGAATTTATTGAGGAGACGGGAATGAAGTATGAATATATAGCGTATGCAGGAATAGGATTCTCAGTTGGAGTAAAAATTTTATGAGCAAAAAAATCTGTTAA
>JABDPQ010000633.1 GCA_013042695.1 Desulfobacterales bacterium
CTGGTCTATGGCGATGGGGCAAACATGAACGCCGTCATGGGAATTGCCGATATGAAAAAATGCGGGGTGGATGTTTTACATCTCAACCTCCACAAAACCTTTTCAACACCTCATGGGGGTGGTGGACCAGGAGCCGGTCCAGTATGTGTGGTTGAGGAATTGGCAAAGTATCTGCCTTCCCCAAGGGTCGAGTTTGATGGCTCAATGTACCGTCTTGAGTCCCATCGTCCGGAATCCGTCGGGCGCTTGCACTGTTTTCACGGTAACTACGGAGTACTGGTCAGGGCGTTATGCTATATTCTTACCATGGGGGCTGAAAACCTGAAAAAGGCAACGCAGTATGCCGTGCTGAATGCCAGTTATATTAAGGTGAAGCTCAAAGGCCATCTGCACCTGGCTTATGACAGGCCATGTATGCATGAGGTCGTATTTTCCGATAAAAAACAGCTAGAATTCAAGGTCAGTACCCTCGATATAGCCAAACGCCTCATGGACAGTGGCTATCATCCACCAACCATCTACTTCCCACTTGTCGTGCCCGGAGCAATAATGATAGAGCCGACAGAGTCGGAAAGCCTTGAAGAACTCGATACCTTTATTGAGGTTGTGAAAGAAGTCGTTCGCGAGGTGGAGACAGACCCGGAGTTGTTGCATAACTCCCCTCAACGTTTCAAGGTGAAACGATTGGACGAAACCCAGGCTGCAAGAAACCCCTGTCTTTGCGGCTAGTTTTCTGTCAAAGAGCAAAAGAATCTATGATGGCCTATTTTATCGACCTCGGGAAGATGGATTATCAGGATGCACACCAATTCCAGCTGGGTTGCGTCCAGTGGCGTCTTCAAGATGCAAGGCGACCTGATATCTTTCTTATCACTGAACACCCGCCTGTATTTACCCTTGGTAGAAGGGGTGGGCGGGAAAGTCTTGCAGTCGACGAGGATTTTATCAAAAGTCGGGGGGTAGACATTGTCCAAACTGAAAGGGGGGGAGACATAACCTATCATGGACCAGGTCAGGTTGTGGTCTATCCCATTGTCCAACTTCGTCAGGCACAACTGTCGGTTAGAGCTTATGTCGACATGCTGGAAGAGGCGATGATATCATGTGCCGCGGATTTCGGGGTTATGGCGGGGCGCGATGACAGAAACAGGGGCATATGGGTGGGGAATAATAAGATCGGCAGCATAGGCATTCGCGTCAGACACGGTGTGAGCTTTCATGGCTTAGCACTTAACGCTACGTTGGACTTTGAACATTTCAGCTGGATCCAGCCATGCGGTCTTACCGGGGTTGGTGTTACGTCTCTTGCTCGCGAATCCAACGTGCCAATTGATTTTTGCGAGGTGAAAGACAATATCACGCTGAGGCTTGGTCAAATATTTAACAGACAATTTGTTTCTATCGAACCGTCTCTGATTACAGGTGAAGCTGCATGAAGATCGTCGATACAGGCGATATTCGGGTTCGTAAACCGAAATGGTTGAGGCGTAAACTGCCCCAGGGACCAGAGTACGAACGGATGAGAAATCTCATCCGCAATAACAGACTGGCAACAGTCTGTCAGGAGGCACAATGCCCCAACCAGTTTGAATGTTTTTCAAAAGGTACTGCTACCTTTATGATCCTTGGTGACAGGTGTACCAGAAATTGCGGTTTCTGTGCCGTTTCCCACAAACCCCTGACTCTGCCTGATCCGGAGGAACCTGCAAGGGTTGCTGATGCTGTTGCCTCTCTGAAGCTGAAGTATGCGGTGATTACTTCGGTGACACGTGACGATCTGGTTGATGGAGGCGGCTCACATTTTGTAAAAACCATACAAGAAATTCATAACCAATCTCCCGACACGCTCATAGAAATTTTGATCCCTGATTTGCAGGGTAACTGGGAGGCACTCGGTGACATTCTGAGAGCCCGCCCCAATGTGCTTAATCATAATCTGGAGACAGTTCAACGCCTGTATTCGCAAGTGCGTCCCGAGGCGGATTATAAACGATCACTGGAGTTGCTGAGGAAATCCAAGGATATAAGTCCTCAAACACCCACGAAAAGCGGTGTGATGCTGGGTCTTGGTGAAACAATCGAAGAATTGCAGGGTACCATGGCTGATCTACATGATAATGGTTGTGATATTCTCACTCTCGGACAATATTTACAGCCCTCGCGATCTCATCTGCCGGTGCAACGTTTTGTCTCACCTGAGGAGTTTGAAAGCCTGAAGGAATATGCTAAGAACCTTGGTTTCAGGGGAGTTGCAAGTAGTCCGAATGTTCGGAGTTCTTTTGAGGCAGGAATCCTGTATAACAAGGTTGTCGGATTAATCAAAAACGATTGAACCACACTGGGTCTTATAACATCCGGTGATACTATTTTTGCTGCATGTCTTTTATTGATCACAAATTATAACAACTGCATACCAGAAAATTGGAAGGAGAATCATGTCTAAGAAATTTTTGCTAACTGCCTTCAGCAAGGATCGGCCCGGTATCGTAGCAGATCTATCTCAGGTTATCTATGAAAATGGCTACAACCTGGAAGACTCCTCCATGACGAATCTTGCCGGTGAATTCGCCATTCTGTTAT
>JABDPQ010000634.1 GCA_013042695.1 Desulfobacterales bacterium
ATAACAGAAACCTAGACGAAGCATCATTTAATACCAATATGAGGTTGGATGGCGGACCGCATCTCATTGATATGGCAGCGGAATCAAAAATCTTTAATTTCTAATCTTAGCTTAGCAGATGTAATTATCTTCAATACACAAGGAGAATAAAGCAATGGCAAGCGAGAAGAAATTTGTTGTTACGGTTATTTTGCATCATGATCAGTCTAAAACACTGGATCAGATTATGGCCCATTTACGTGAAACCGGATTTTACAGAGATTTTCCTCCGGACGGATCAGAGCTTATTTCCTGGGTTGTTGCCATGTCTTATGGGTTTATCATACACTTGCGGCTTGAACCTGATGGACTGCGAAACTTGAATCTATTTATGGAGAAGAAGGCCTGGGGAGCGTTTCGATATGAAGTTTACCCGTCCTATGACTTTCAGCCTATTGCCGAGAAATTAAAAGGTGACCACAGCGGGTAATTATCGCACGGCTTGGCTATTGGGCTATTGGATGAAACATTGCAGCGAGTAAATTGCTTGGACTTATGATTATCAAAGCCGGCAACATATCGAAATTCTAGCTCAAAGATTGGTAAGAACTCTATGGAACAGGTGTCGTGACGACTTTATAGTGGTTAATAAAACGCAGGTAGTTCAAACTTATTAATCTTCTCATTAGAGGATGAACCAATGAAGAAGTTATTCTGTCTTGTTATGTTAGTGTTTCCAACGATTGCTTATTCTCAAAATTATCCAGGTATGAATCAAGGTGACATGCAAAAAATGATGCAGCAAATGAAAAAGGTACAACAGTGCATGGAAGGTATTGATCAAAGTCAGTTGAATGATCTGCAAATGCGCGCAGAGCAGATGAAAAGAGAAATTGATACACTTTGTGCCCAGGGGAGTCGATCCAAAGCTCAGAAGACGGCACTATCCTTCAGCAAAGAGATTGCTAAAGATCCTTCTATGAATCAGATGAGAAAATGTGGCGAGTTGGCACAGGGTGCAATACCTAACGTGCCTACGATGTATGATGAGAAAGACATGGCCAGTAAACATGTGTGTGATCAATAGATAGGACTACGCATATTTGGTAACCTGACAAGTATTTTGGATACGATTGAAACCACAGTGGAGCAATCTATGTCACACATAAAAATTTCCTGGTCTTCTGGTGAAATTTTTGCTGAATTGCGCGACACACCAACTGCACAGATTTTGTTGCAGGCTTTACCATTGTCAAGTTCAGCTAATGTCTGGGGTGATGAAATATATTTTTCTTTGCCATTCACAGCCGAAGCAGAGTCTGATGCAAGTGATGTCGTCGATAAGGGTGCCGTTTGTTTCTGGCTTGATGGCGATGCGCTTGCTCTGCTGTTTGGTCCAACACCTGTCTCACGAAATGATGAGTGCCGTCTGATCAGTCCGGCCAATATTCTTGGAGAAATGATCGGTGACTTAGCAGTTTTGCGTTCAGTACGAAGTGGCGATAAAATTTTGGTTGAAGCTGCTTGAGATTACCTTTTATGGTGTTGTCAATCACCAACCTGCACTGCATGACCATGGTAATTGCCAATATAATACCCAATGATGATTAAAACTGCTTCCTCTTCGTTGGCGGCATTGACAGCCTTGATAAAATTTTTCATCGGGCCACTCTTGGAAAGCTGATAGTGTATTTTATTTGGAATTACAAACTGATAGATATGGTATTTATTTCTCATGCAGTCTGGCGTACTCAGAAATCCGCTGAATTTTCGGCTCTGATCGGCTTCCCGGAATGAAAGTAACGTTAAGCCAGATGGTAACAAGGCTTTTGGCCAACTCCGCCCCTACTACCTGTGATCCCAGGGTCATTATATTGGCATTATTACTTAAGATAGATCGTTCGGTAGAGTAGGGATCCTGGCAGACTGCAGCGTATGCCCCAGGTACCTTGCTGGCCGCAATACACATGCCGATTCCAGTTCCACATAGGAGAATACCTCGATCATGTTTTCCTGCAACGACAGCTTCGGTAACTTCGATAGCAACGTTGGCATAGATCGGATCATCACTGCCATAATCATGGCATGGGTGTCCAAGCTGTTCGATGTGTTTGATAAGTGCATTCTTTAAATCTGCAGCGTTTGGGTCACACCCAATGGCTATGTTCATTTGTTTTTTACCTCCTAGCTCATATAATAGCTAATTTCTCGCGGCTGAAGCCAATCCATTACTCAAAAAAATTGCCGATATAGTCCAGATAGGCTTCCTCATCAACACGAATGGGGCTGGCGTCTTGAGCTCTTTGCAAACGAAGTGAAATCTCGAGTGAAACGGGTAAAAGTCTTGGGTTACGAACAAATGCCATCCTTTGTTTGAATATCTCAACACCGTCGGGTCCCACAGCGGTGATTTCTTTGATTGCCGTGGATGTTGTGCAGCTGTCAAAAGCGGCATTGCTATCAATACAGGATTGTTCGTGTTCGTTTCAACTTTTGTTGGATCCGGGCAAGAGCATCATCATCACCAACATTACCTGGAAAGATGATATAGGTCATTCCAGGATAACGCGTCTCATACCCCAGATTCCATGCAGGAACTCCGGGCAAGGCTTGGCCTATGATCATGGCTCTTCGCACTCCAAGTGCTTTAGTAGCGATATCACTTGAAGTAACTCCACCCTTGGCAACCAGATAGTGTGGCTGCACATCAATATGTTTAACGATTTCTATAAGACTGTTAGAAACGATTTGACCAATTTCTAGACTTGATACAGCATCTTTACCCGTTACCAATTCGCGGCTGGTATAGATTGCCGCATCTTTTCCTGATCGAAGAACAGTGGACGCCTTCTCTGTAACCCGTGTGATTTCAATCTCTCGCTGGTCCGGCTTCAGGAGTCGCTTAACATCAACCTCAATTGGAGTAATATCTGTCTGCTTGAACATGGTACTGACCTGGTTGCTGGTTTTTGCAACGTATGATCCAATGACAAACAGACCACCATATTCGCTGCTGCTGGTAAGTTCATCTTTTGACAATAAACCTCCTGTTTCATCAAGACCGGTTCGTGTACGGACAAAAGATGCTGCAGTACGATAGAGGAATTCCTTACCCTGTTTCTCAACCTCAATAAGGGCGGCAACAAGAACCTCCATGTCACGGTAGGATACACTATTGACAATACATGCCTTTGCAGGTGCTATACTAGATAGTAACTCGGTCACCCGGTCAGGTCCACCTAACCGAAGATCATCCAGGCTAATCGAT
The DNA here is from genome assembly GCA_013042695.1 of Desulfobacterales bacterium. GTDB lineage: Bacteria > Desulfobacterota > Desulfobulbia > Desulfobulbales > Desulfocapsaceae > JABDPQ01. Next base: position 3,248 of record JABDPQ010000634.1, read on the forward strand.
TTGACATCCTCAGCCTGTATGGCTCCCTTCGTTTTCTCCTGGATATAGTATTTCAAATTAGAGTGAGAAAACCCGAAGGCTGCATCCCCGGCAAACGCTGTCTGGGCAGCAGGAATGAGCTTTGATCCTTCTCGTACATAATGGACGTCATTAATCGTATAGCGACCGCCTTCTATAAACGACGGTATAACAAGATAAGGCAAGGCTTCCTTACTTAATGATTTTGCAGTTGCGTCTACCTCGGCTGGAAAATGCCCGCGCAGGGTAGAGTCACTTCTGCTGATGATTACCACTCGTACGCCAATAGCATCAGAAGCCGCCCTGATCGCGTCACCAATTTGAAGTGCAAGCGTGCAGGCTTCGTCTTCGGGTAAGCTTCTGCTGTTTGTGAGGATGAAAAAGGCTGGATAAGAACTTTTTAATTCCTCTTCAAGGGCATCGGAAGACCAGGTGGTAAGAACCGGAAGATCACGTGCTGTCTGGGTGCCGGTGGGATCATCATCCAGCACAATAATTTTGTAATTTGAACTGCTGATTTCTCTTCTGATTTCAGGCAGCAGGTCAATCCCCCATTCAGGAGGCAATGTCTCCAAGTAGCTTGTATCAAGTATGACAGTTTCGTTCATAAAAAAATGCTCTCGTGAGAGGAAAAACTGATTTGAACGATGGACTTTCAGATTTCGATCTAATCACAAATAAACAAAAAATACATTCAAAATATCGAGCCGTGAAGATGATGAGGAACCCATTTTACTGCTATCTAATGTTTCTCGTGCTTCTTTGATTGGTTCCATCAAATATTGATTTTCCACTAAGTAGTACTATCATGTGTATGTCGTATTCTGACACAGCGACAGTAATGACATAATTCAACGTTAGGGTGAGCAACTGTAAAACATAATGAAATTTCCCTTAAGGAACGAGGAGAATAATATGAAAACTGCAGTGATGGTATTATCAATGATTCTGTTTACACTACCTGCCTTTGGAGCAGGGAATAATGT
>JABDPQ010000652.1 GCA_013042695.1 Desulfobacterales bacterium
GCCAGGAGTTGCCGCTCAATGATGGTATTGACCATTGAGGTGACACTCTAATGAATTCAGCTGGGCTCTGACAACACCTTCGTAAAGGCTGAAGGGGAAGGCCAGACTAATTGAGAATGAGTCACCAGATTGAGCTTTGAAGCGATGGTGCTCAGTTACAGAATGAGACCCGCTGTGTAGGATATAGCCATGTTTGGTCAGATAGACAATTTCGGCTTTGCAAGTAACTGATGCATCAACTGAAACATCATCTTGTTGATCAGATGTGAGTGTGTAATCTATTTCGAGTGCGCAATTATCGTATTCATGGTTGCAACCATTTTCAATGCAATCAAGATCTGTGTGGATAACTTCCAGGCATATAGTCCTTCCCGATTTATCATCCGGATGGTGATAAGAACAACTAAAATTCTTCTTCGTTCCCAGCAAGGTCTTGGTTTTAGAGTGTCCGAGATGAGCCATTCTGACCCATTGCTTTTTTTCCCGAACATCCGGTTTATCGAGGCTGTTTGCTGCCGCAGGGGCAAGTTGAGACAGTTGAGGACGCTCTTTTAATGTCCGAGGAGAATTGAGGTTCTTAACCAGGGTATTGCTTTGCTCAGGTACATATCCAGGGGCCTCTTGCATTGGTAATACAAGAGGCATTGCAAAAAGGATGAGTGAGGTAAAATACGATTGTCTTCCCATGATTGCATCCCCTGCATACATTAATAAACTACAGCATTCTCTTAATGCAGTTTCAGAGGTACTACGTTTATGGAAAGTATACTCCCGACTCAGGATTCTTACAATACTACGAAGTAACAACAGGATAAGAGAATCTGTAAAAGGCTGGTGGTAACCTTATTCGGCGGAGGCAGGCTGCTCTGTTAGATTCAGTTGCTTTGAGTGTTGGATGGTGCGAAGGAAATCTGCAGCTTCTGATCAGGGCGAATGATATCTTTCAGTGTAAGATTGTTATATTGCAGCAGGTCCGCTACGGTCAAATCGTACTGTTTACTTATAGAATAAAAGGTTTCTCCTTTTTGAACGACATGATATTCGGGAGGTTTTTCTACTTGAGTTACCTTTTTGGGCGGAGCTGGGTTGGGGGGATTACTGATGGCGGCCTGCTGCTCGGTAAGATTAGTTTTGATTTGCTTGAGTTCAACGGAGAGGGCTTCAAGAAGAGTTCTAATTTCGTCAATTTTAGTTTCTGAGATGGAACCATCCTCCATTCGTGCAAGTCTTTTTTCAATCTCAGTAATGGCTGCGGCCTGCTGCTGGTATGACTCTCGCATTGATTCTATTTTGCTGCTCATCCGATCGGACAAAATGCGCAGCTCATCTTGCGGGACCTCCTTTTCCACAGCCACGGCAGGGTTTTTGGATAATGATTGGAAAAAAAGTGTTGCTATCAAGACGAGTCCGGCAAGGCAAATAACCCCAATTGCCCATTTAAGTGATTTGTTCTGGCTACTTACTTTTTCTATTGTCTGAGCTGGCATGTCCATTTTCTCCGGCCATTCATTCCAGGTAACCGGGTCTTGCCATTCCGGGGCAAGATTGCCGGAAAAATATCTGCAGTCCTCTGCTGAAATTTCAGTAAAGCTGATGCCGAGTTCATAGGAGTCTGAAGATTTCTGTTCATCAAGATTAAGGACCCTGTTTATTCTCTTAACTTCTCCAACAGCAAGAATGGCGTCATCAAAATCAGGGATTTCAATGGCCAGTTTAACCTCTTCGTTGATTTTCAATTTGGTTTCGATATGGACAAGAGTGCCGCCGCGACTGATATCCATAACCTGGCCATGAATTGTCGAACCTTTGCTCGAGATCAACGTGACAGGCCAGTCAAAACATGCTCTGGCAAATTGTCTTTTTTCTGACCAGTGATCTGATGTCATGATTTGACTGGGGAGTATGTCGCTTGTTTTTATATACCATTGCTTGAAACAGCGTGCGTGTTTTGAGTGCAGCCTGACTTTATATTAAGCCAGTCTTCTTTTTTACCGCCGTTGCCTGGTAATTTCAACTACAATAACGTGTCAACCGGCCAAACAGCAGCCTCACGATTCACCTGACCCATATTGTTTCTTTTCAAAAGCCTGTATCAATGTCCCCGTCATTGCTGGCTGAGACAGCGACATAACCTCGAATACCCTCCTGGTACCGTACCTGAAGACCAGTAGATCTTGCCCTGTTTGAAATCGACAAACCAATAGCCGGTGGGTTTGCGCCGGGCTGCAACAAAGATGAACGATTGTTCTTTGGAGAAGCAGGAGTGCAGGTACACTCCTTTTATGTTAGGGGCAGTTTCCAGGAGTGACATTGCTTCTTCAATGCTCGGCATCCGCCAGTCATGATATCCGGCAAAACCATTCCTGTTGAGTTGTTCTATCTTGCGCTTCATGCTCTGGTATGAACAGAGATCCAATCCTGAACGTTGCCACATGAGATCGGTTTTCTGGTCGATAACCGTGAGCCCATCACCGGAATCTGCCAGCGTGTTATCAAATCCGCCCTGCGGGTTTACCATTGCATCAAAAAAGTTCCACTGGGCTATGAGCTGGTGTACCTGCTCGTCTTGCAGTGTGCACTGCTTATCAGGCAGTAGAAGCTTGCTGCCGAGATAATTACTTTTCTCAATGGAGGGGAGTGCAGCGTCTTGATCTTCTTCTAATTCGTCTTGCTCTTCTGCGGGAACAAGAAAGGGGCTGTCTTCTTTTTCTACCACTTCAACGCGCAGCCACTTTTCCAATGCGGAGTTTATCGGGTAATTGTTGCGGTTCGACGGGTCTACTCCCTGAGACACCACACAATCGGTGATCATCGTTTGAGGAGCTCTGATTTCTGCAAGGATATTGACATGCCTGATACCCCGTTCCATAAGGTAGAGCTTTGGCTTCTTTCCCCAGTTGTCTATGTAAAAATAGCAGATCTTCTCAGCGGTGTTTACTATCTCATCTCGCAGCCCTTTGGCTGAAAACGCACAAAAAGCCAGGTCCGGGGTCATTTCCCAGTCAATTTGGGCTATTGTTGCATCGCTAAGCGTCAGCTTTTTAAACATCTGTCATTACCCATATAAAACGTCTATTTTAAATCGTACAAAATACTATATAGCGTAATGTTCAATGGCGAAAGAGTGCTGGCAGAATCGTATCAACATTGATGGGTACATCATCCGTCATAATTTCTTAAAACGAAGAGCCTTTTGCAAAATGATGATTTTCGTTCAGAGTCAAGGAATGGGAAAAATTTTTACCGCAGGCATATAATTGATATTCCGAGGATAAAAATTTAAGCATAACGTAGAGGTTGAACGAAAAGGGCGTTTTGCACGTGGCTCCGAAGCAAAGGATTTGCTCATATATAATCTGGCTTATTAAGGATAAAAGAGTGGCTGTCGGATGCTAGCTCAAAAGGGGCAAAGTAAATGGGTTGGTTTTGTCAGGCAACTTTTCGATATTGGGCAGGGGATGTGCCTGTCCATCT
>JABDPQ010000654.1 GCA_013042695.1 Desulfobacterales bacterium
GGTACATAAGTGAGCCAGGCCTTTTCCAGAGAGCTATTGGAAAGGCGAGCCAGCTGTTCTGACTGGTCGGAATGCGTACGGCCTCCCGTGGATGCCACGATGGTCGCCCGTGTCAACGCCCGCAGAATCTCCAATACCTTGGGGTTGCGCCGGTCGATCAAATCGTGGTCTGGCTGGTTGTAATAACTCAACAAACAACGATAACAGCCGGCTTCACAGTCCGCATGTGTGTCTTCTTCTGTATCCCAATCATCGTGGGTCTGATAGTGGCAGATGCGTAATGCCTGATCGGCCACCTTCGCAATGGAATTCGGCCCGGTAACCAAACGAGTTAACACACCTGCCCCGCCTTCTGCCGCTTCGTAGAACAGAATTCCATTTCGATCCTCACGGTGAGGTAATGGCTCCGCCATTAACTCCGCCTCTTCAATCTGGAATTCCTCTTCGATGCCGCGTTTGAGCGCGACCTGAATGGTCGTAATGACGTGCTCTTCCAGGTATTCCGTAGGCCTCAGGATAAGCACATTGCGGCGATCTTCCACGTAAGGGGCGATACGCTGAATATGCCTCTCCTCTTTCTCCGCCGCATCATTTTGCTCGACGGGTGCCTGCTCATCCTTGCTCCAGAATCCTGTCCCTGCATCAATATTGAAGCCATAAATAGACTTCTCTTTACGACGACGCCATCCGAGGTTAATCCTCCAGACGGTAGCAGCAGGCGCGTATTGTAATGTCAGAAGCACTTTGTCGCCCGCGCGCACTTCAGCCGTCACTACTCTGAGCTCACCGTCAGCTTCGGCAAACTGCACGGTCGTCTGCATTTCATAACCCTGCCGGGTCCGTTCCTCCTCATCACTGGTGATACGATAAGCACGCTGGGTGCTAACGTTCTCCACCCGGTAAAGATTATCGATGCGGGTTCCTCCCTCAATCTTCGTGCCACAGGAAACACACAATTCATTCTCCAACTGCGCATGGAAATGTCCGTATCCGCAGGCTGGGCAAAGTCTTGCTTCTTCGGTGGTAAGACCTGGTTGATCGAGATCCCGCTCGCCGCGCACACCAAGAATGACCTTCTTCACCCTGTATTCACTACCCTCATGGTAGATCAAACTAAGCGGACCAAATTCTGATATCGCGAGAAATCGCGGCCTGGCCAGAAACTTGTCGCGCCCGACCTTCCCACGTCGTGCCGGCATGTACGCGAGCAAAGGCAATCTCGGAAAGTTATAGCCGGGCAAGAAGCCCTGGCTGGCGAGGTAACGGTAGGTGGAAAAGTCTGAATTAAATTCGGAACCCGCATTAAGCAGCAGATCGAGTTGCGTCTTTGCTTCTCCATAGCGCTTACTCGCCACTTTGCGCTCCCGCTCGCTTGCAGCCGGGTTACTGTTGACCGCATGGGCTGCCTGTAGTTGTTGTTGGGTTGCCGCGTATAACTCTCGCCAGCGATCAAGAGACCGATCGAACTGTACAAAAGCCCCCTGAACGCGTCTTTTCAGCCAGACGACCATGGCGTCTTCAAGCGCCACATCAGCGTTCAACCAGACACCCCGGGCGGATTCGAGCTCATCGCTTAGCATCCGAAGCAGTTGCAATCCCCGCGCTGCCGTTCGTTCCCTTACTTTCGTTTCATCCAACTGACCCATGAAGTCTGCCAGTATGGGCATAGTTTCCGGATTCTCCATATCCAACATGCCATTTACAGTTTTGGGCAATGCCTTACGCGTTTCATTTAGCCACACCGCGTGAAGATGACTTGCAATCAAGTCTTCATTAGCAAGATCTAACGTTGGCGGGCTCACCTGTCCATGAACCATTCGAACAGGATCCTGAAAGAAATATTGGTCGTGGGGGCTCATCGCCGCGCAGTAGCTAATCACTAGTGCTGGCTGACCGGACCTGCCTGCCCTGCCACTGCGCTGAGCGTAATTTGCTGGCGTTGGGGGAACATTGCGCAGGTAAACGCTATTGAGTGATGCGATATCAACGCCCAACTCCATAGTTGGCGAACAGAACATGGTACGAAGTGAGGCCTCACGAAAACGCGCCTCTCGTTCTTCTCTCTGCTTGGGATCGACTTGAGCGGTGTGTTCGCGCGCCTCCAGCTCAAACAAGGTTCGCTGATCTTTTATCAGAAGCGCTGCCACTGTCTCGTACAATGCCTTGAAATAGGCATTGTCGGAATAATATGGCAACGATGGAGTTGGCTCCTGATCCGACTCGGCGATATTCTCAGATGGTCGCCACTGGAGAAACTCACCGATCAATTGATAACCTTTCAGCTCGTTGTCAACATCGACTTCCTCCGCAAGGCCATATTTGACGAGAACTTGAAGTAAGCTGGTTATCAACTCACCGTAATTCTTTTCCTTTATCTGACCAAGTTCCGGATAATCTTCGCCCCAGGTTGATGCGCGCTTCAAGGTTTGACCGAGAATGGAACGGGAAGACCCCGATATGAGATTATATTGATTACGGCCTTGTTGTGGTTTGCTGCCTGGCAACAGGATGCACGCTTCCTGTAACTGTTCTTCTTCAGTGAATCCCCAAGGCTCCTTCAGATACTGAAAACTCTGGTTACGAAGTTGTTCCTGATGCATCGGATCAAGATAGCGGCTCTTGATACACAGGCCTCTCCGCATTGTGTCGAGCACCAAGCGTAAAGCCCGCTCCCTGCTTTCCGGTGATGTGGCCGCTAATTGCGGAAATGGAAGATCCTTCCACTCATCCTGATCTCGGCATAACTCCTTGAGTCCCTCGTAATCGATACCCAAGAGGCCAAGCTGTTCTAGGTTTGGGTTGTTATAGCGCCATCCGCGACGCAAATCGAAATAGAGCCGATAACCAAGTACACCGCGCATTGTCTCCTCGGCACGCCGCCGACCTGGCCCCTTAGCACCCGGGTTCTCGAGGTAATCCTCCCCGGATTGATCAAACCCAAGCTTCTCAAACACCCGCTGAGCGATGATGCTATCGGTTAAATATCCCTCTTGCGCATTCTGTACAGCAGCTAACAGTGCACCACGGAGCAACAATATCTGTATAAAATCATTGAAATGACCGGCCTGAAGAGAAGCATCCTGCCGATTATCGGTGAAGCCTAGTATTTTTTTCGCATCCTCCTCCAGCTCAGTGTCTCGCTCAAGCATATAGCGCAATGCTGACATCGTAAGCACGGTCGTGGCAGAAGAGCGCCCTTCCCCGCTGAGGCCTGTGATGCGGTTTGCATCCCGACCTCTGGCCGCATAGGAGACTCCACAGCCCAAACAGAAGCGAAAACTACCGGGAATAAACCACCCATGCTCCCCGTCGTGTGAACACTTCCCACCAGACTCGACATACGTGCGTTGCGGGCGATACTTCTTAAAATTACTTTTTATCCTGTAATCGCCATTTTTTACCTCAAGCCAGTTTTCCGGATATTTCTCCGGATCAGCGTCATCCCATTTCTGCTGCGGGTCAAATATAAAGAAACCAAAACTGGTATCCTCGTCATCGTGTTTTCTTTCGTCTATATCACGAGGACTGAGCAAGGTTTCGCCATGTTCTTCAACGTGCCATACAGGGTAGTATTCCTGGCCACATTGACGGCAAAAATGTACACCAAAAAACTTTTTATCCCGATCACCAGGCAGATATTTCTGCCCGCTCAAATCAAACCTGCGTTTATTATCCGGTTCCAGCGTGGCGTAGAGTGTGTTTGCGCCAGAAATAAATTGATGGAGACGGAACGCAAATAAGGGTTTATTTTTACTGTCCCTGCATTGGTACGCGGTTAACAGAAATTCCCTCAGATATTCCTCGCATTGACCTTCGTCAAGCCCTGAGTCGCGGGCAAGCTGCTTCGCCGCATCCTCAATTGTCTGGGGCCGCGCTCTAACCCATCGGCCTTCCTCCCTGGCCAATCCCAGGGTCAATTCTATCCAGCCGGATACTGGATGCTCTCTCAGCGCTTTAAAATCTGTGCTTGAGGGAGGTCCTGTTTTGATCGCATCAGCCAGTACAGTACTCGCTGGCTTTTCTGAATGAGGTGTCTGACGCTGAAGACTCTCAGTTACAATGTTTTCCGCTTTAACCAGAGTCCCAAACAACTTGCTCGCAACATTAGCCACTGCTTCATTGCGCGCCTGCAGCGTCCCTTCGCTGGCCATAGTCGCTGATGTACCAATACATAAGACATCTGAATTCAATCTTTCCCGAACACGACGCACCAACATCGCAACATCGGCGCCCTGCCGTCCACGATAGGTATGCAGCTCATCAAGCACCAGATACTTCAGCCCCTTAGCCGCTTGCATTACCGTACGATCAAGATCATCCTGCCGCGTCATCAGGAGTTCCAACATCATATAGTTCGTCAATATGATGTCGGGTGGCATCGCTGCCAGAATCTGTCGTTCTTCCTGGGATTCCTGACCTGTATAGCGTGCGTAGGTAACCGGTTTCGCATCACCATAATGCCCGAGGAACTTATCCAATTCTTCCAGCTGGCTATTTACCAGGGCGTTCATCGGATAAATGATGATGGCCTTTATTGAAGACGAAGGAGCATCTCGAGTCTTCAGAATATGATCGACTATTGGAAGAATATAGCTAAGCGATTTTCCCGAACCAGTACCAGTAGTAAGTACATAGCTCTCATCCCGCTTGGCGATATCGATTGCATCCTGCTGGTGCTTGTGAAGCTGTGCAGAGATCCCTGGATTGCTGCCTTCACGCCCGAACCTGAATATGTCCTGGCACGTCGAATGAAGCCTACCTGCGCTCACTAGATGTTCGATGTTTTGGGCGGACACATAGGCCGGGTTCAATTGAACCAACGGCGGTGGCCAATAATGACCGGAGTCATATCGCCCGGTAACAAATCCCCGGATATCGTCAGCTTTTATCTTGGTAAAGCTAGTGGTGAAAGACCTGTAATCAGTAACGATTCTGTCGCGGTATTTGAAGACATCCATTTCTAACTTTCCTTACTTTCTTCCGAGACGTATTCAAGCAAGTCACCAACCTCACATTGAAACAGCCCACAGAGCCTGTCGATTACATCAAGCTCCACTCGATTTGCGGTTTCTTTATATAAGAGAGTGACGGTATTCCGGTTCAGACCCGTTTCTCGAGCGACGTCCGCAATTTTCATTTTGTGCTCCCCCATTAATCGGGAGAGATGGCATTTGATCATGTCTGCCCCCACTCACCTGACAAATATGCATGCAGAATAACAAAGTGCTTCCTTGGAAAGTACTTATCCAGGCTGTTCTGTTTTGGTTTGCATCTTACAATATAAGTTGCTATTTACAATAACATTATTAAATCTAAAAGATTATATTTGGCTCCCATATACCATAGCTAGACTGAGGCCAAAAATACCCTGCTCAAGCAACGGAAACAGGAAGATTGCAACCGAATGTCATGTGTACAATATAGTACACATGACATTCGGAAAATACATCCGCGATCATCGCGAGGCATTGAAGGTAAGAGACCGTCGGTACTCGGTCCGCCAGGTAGCCCAACGCATCGGCGTGGAACCCGCCTACCTCAGCAAAATCGAGCGAGGTGACGTTGCCCCGCCATCCGAGGAAAAAATCCGGGCGCTGGCAAAGGAACTCGACGAGGATGCGGATGTGCTGTTGGCAATGGCCGGAAAGGTGTCATCGGATCTGCAGGAGATCATCCGAAAACGCCCGCAACTTTTTGGGGATTTGATACGCCAGCTCAAATCCATGCCGGCGCATGCCATCCTGCGTATCGCCCGGGATGTCCGTGATGGCGACTGGTAACCCGTGGAGGAAAGACAATGATCGAACTACTTAATAACCAATTGACCTTCCGGTTTCCGGAGGTCCATCAGAAGGCAGTGTGCCACATTGATTTTCAACGCACGCTGCGTATCCCGGATGACAACCGGGAATATCCCCTGCCCCCGGGCTTGGGGAATTTTCCGGTGGAGCATGTGGACGACTTCGCGGACAGGCTACCGGAGACTTGGCGAGCACATGGCGGCGCATTCATTCCCATGTACCAATCCGAGGCGCTGTGGATCAATTTTTCAGGCGACTACCCCTGTGCTATCAAGATTGCCGCTGGCAAGATTGATGCGGTTTCCGGGGGATCATGGTGCGATGGTCTTACTGCTGACCCGCAAGACTATGCAGTCATACCGGAACAGCCCTGGCTAGATGGTTTCAACGTCTCGGAAGATTATATTCGGCAGTTTGTCGCCATGCCGCTCGGTGAAGGCTTCACTGCCGAAGAGCAGATTACGGGCAAGGCTGAACACGGCGGGCTTCAGATTATCGTCTATCCGATGAAATATGATGTGTACGTCGAACAGTTCGAGCGAACTGTGGAAGCAGACCTTGATTACATGGAGATGCCGATGTTCAGCCGTACAGTCTGCGAATCGGCTACCCCGGATATGGGCCTGGCTCCTGGCGGCCTCATGCGGCAGAAGATCTATGAAGACGAATACGGTATTGATGCATGGGATCAGGCCAATGGCTACCGGTGCTTCATTCACCTGGCCAATAGCGAACAATACCTGGCAATCACAGGACACCGGCCGCCACATAAACCACCAACCGCCAGTGATTACACGAGCGCCGGACTGCCCTGGTTCGGCTACTATGATGACAGCAAGGCACTTTCTGGTTCTGACACTTTGAGCAAGCTGACCAACGTCGCTACTAAGGCAATCGAGAAAGGCAAGGGACTTCTACCAAACAACGATCCGGTTCAGCCCAAGACCGTTAAGATAATCAGCAAAGGCAATGTGGTTCGGGATGGGGAGTTCTGAGCAAGCCCACACCCCGAACCACACTTTGGAAATGGTGATATAGAGATATTAAGATGAGTTTTCAGATCAACCAATTTGCGCTATTCATGGCGTGCTTCATAGGGCTTGTCGCTATTTCTGCCTATAGCGTCAGAAC
>JABDPQ010000656.1 GCA_013042695.1 Desulfobacterales bacterium
CAGTAGTTCAAAGATCCACATGAAATACCACTCGGGCCGCGGCAGATAGCTTTCATCAATGGTGCCGACAATATCTTCCTTGGGAATTTCGCCGAAGATCGACAGGTAGAGGATAATACTGAAGACCACGAGAAAGACGAGGGAGCTTCGAGCAGAATGTTCAGGAAAAAACCGGTAGAGGCGACTGTTTTCGACAGCGATAGTGTCCGTTTCGTTTTCCAGTTTGTTCCTGCTTTTATGCTCACTCAAACCGTGCAATCGTACCATGTAGATATGGCCAACAATCAAGAAGACCATACAGGCAGGTAAGACTAACATGTGGATTGCATAGAAACGGGTAATGGTGAACCCGGAAATCGTACCGCCCAGTATCAGATCGGTGATGGTTTCACCGATTATCGGGATATCGCCGGGGATATTGGCAGCAACCACGGTGGCCCAGTATGCCTTCTGGTCCCAGGGCAGCAGGTAGCCGGTAAATCCAAGCCCCAGTGTTGCAAAAAGCAGAAGCACACCGGAGATCCAGGTCAGTTCACGAGGAGCCTTGAAGGCGCCGGCAAAAAATACCGAGAACAGATGAAGAAAAACCACGAGCACCATGGCCCCTGCACCCCAGTGGTGAAGTCCCCGAAGAAGTTTTCCCAGGGGGACATCATTCATGATATACTCAATGGACTGATATGCCTTGTCAGGAGAGGGGCTGTAATACATAGCAAGTACCATTCCGGTAACCGTCAGCAACGCAAAAAGTGCGACACTCAAACTTCCCAGCGTAGCCGACCAGCCAACATTTGAAGGAAGTTTTTTGTACAGGAAGGGCTTTAAATTGGCATCCCAGCCGATACGATGCAGGAACGTTTCTTTAAATATGGACATTATGACACCATTGCGATGAGGAGGTTGCCGTTGTCGATCTTATAATCCATATGATCAAGCGGTCTGGGCGGCGGACCGGCTATAACGGAACCATCCAATGCAAATTTACCTCCGTGGCAGGCGCAGAGAAAAGAGTTCTGGGTCTTGTCCCATCTCACCGCACAGCCAAGGTGGGTGCAGCGGCTGTCGTAGACGACAATGTTCTTGTCGCTTGACTGGCACCAGACCATAACCGGCTTGACGTTATCCTGTTTATAAATACCGATTTTTTCAGTGTAGTTCAGATTCAAAGTGGTAACTTTGCCTACCTGCAGATCATCCATTTTGCCAGCGGGAATCCACAGGGTTTCCTTTTTGCGCAGTGAAGGACCGACAAAAGCGGAGGCCATTACCCCGCCGACCATCAGGGCGGTGGCAGCGCCAATGCCCAAGGTCATTTTGGTAAGAAAATCCCTGCGCCCTGGGTCAGGCTGGTTGTGGGCGCATCCCTCACAACCGTTATTGCTCATTGAAATTACAGGCTCACCCCTTCCAATCGCAGGTGCCGGTTCAGCGTCCTCAATTTCGGTTGCTGCCTTTTCTGCTTCAATTTTACGGAATGGCTCTTTTATGGCCATACGCTGGATGAACTTTATTGCCCTGGTGCTGGAGATCTCCTTCGGGCACACTTCCGTGCAGTTGAATTCGGTCCGGCAGTTATAGCAGGACTGCAGAACCCGGTCCATGCGTTCTGCAAACAGGCCATCCCGACTATCCTTCAGGAGCGTAAAAGCCCGATTCAATGGTGCCGGACCTGCATAACCCTCATGATAATTCGCCATCGTGCAACTTGACACACAGCATCCGCAGGCGATGCATTCAGTAGCCAGGCCAATCGCCTGCCTCTCTGGTGAATCTGGTCTGATAATCGCAGGTTCCTCGACAATCTCTTTTGGCTCGAAAAAGGGAAGACATTCTTCATAATTTTTAAAGAATGGATCCATATCCACCACCAAATCCTTGATAACCGGGAAGTGGTTGAGTGGCCTGATCGTTATCCGTTCATTGCTTGCAAAGTCCGAGACATTTGTCTTACACGCCAGCCCCTCACGGCCATTGATAACCATGCCGCATGAACCACACATGTTGACCCGGCAGGCATAGCGGAATGCGAGGGTTGTATCCTGCTCCTTCTGAATGCGGATCAGAACATCGAGGATCGTCGTGTTGCTTTCATCTTTTATCTGTAAATCGAAGGTATCGAAATGACCGCCACCACCCTCGGTTGGATCATATCGATAGATTTCAACCTTGCGTCTGTTCTCTTGTCCCGTTGACATGAGATTCTCCATTATCTGCATAATATAATTAAAAATTTATCTAATCAGCCACCATACCAGCACAAACACCACCAGTCCAAGACCCGTCAGCCCCCAGATGAGGGCTTTCTGATATTCGACCTTGACCAGATCAAAATCAAGCAGGATTACCCGAAGCCCGAGCGTGGCGTGAAACGTTACAGCCAACAGTAAAAGGAACTGGAGCCATGGCTTATACGTGAGCACGATGTGCAGGGGAAGCAGAACGATTATAGCAACGGCAGTTATGCGCTGCCACATCCAGGCCCACATCCCTACAAACATGTTTCTTCGCCTGTTCGGATCAAACTCACCCCATTGGAGCGGCTTACGGTAATTAATGGTATCTTCTTGTTTCATCAATGTTTCCTCTTTTCAATGGTGTCTAATCGGTATGACTTATCACGACTATTTCTTGTAATTTCGACATTCTTCGACAGTTTTATAGGTAAATTCAACAGGTTTACTGCTTGTTTCCGGGAGACCGTCATCACCTCTAATAATGAAACTGTTGAAGAGTCCGATTTCATCATTCTGCTCGGGATAATCACTTCGGTAATGGGCCGCTCGCGATTCTTTTCGGGCCAGGGCCGAGGCGACCACCATATCGGACACATCGAGCATATTCATGAAGTCTATATAGGTGTTCCACAGCATGTTGTATGGTCTTCCGCCGGTCAAAGCGATGTCGGTCGCCGCTCCTCGTATCGCTGCAATCTCCCGGACTGCTTCCTCCATGTCGTTTCCATTTCGTACGACGCCCGCCTTGATCCAGTTGCACTCCTGAAGTTCCGCCCGCAGCTTAAAGGCATCCTCCCCATTCTCTTTGTTAAAAGGCCGGGTGTGATTTTCGATCAGTTCTTCGACCATTGATTTGGCTGTTTCAGCGGGCTGACTCTTATTTCTGTCCATATACCGTGCCAACGACTTTCCGGCCTGTCGCCCGTAAACGGTCGATTCACAAATACCATTGCCACCCAGGCGATTGCCTCCGTGAACACCCCCGGCATCTTCCCCGGCAACAAAAAGGCGCTCAATCGAGGTATGACAATCTTTGTCTATATCAGCGCCACCCATCACAAAGTGAGCTGTCGGAGATACGGGGACCGGTTCCCGGGACAAGTCATAGCCAAATTGCCGGCACCGGTTGCACATGCCGGGAAAGTTTTCCAGTACAAATTCCGAACCCATATGTGCAGCATCTATCCGCACTCCCCCCTCTTCACATTCACGGCCAGCCAGCATTTCCAGGAAAGCTGAGCGGCTGACGACATCCCGGGTAGCCCGTTCTGCAACATCCGGGGCATAGTTCTTCATGTATCTCTCGCCCTGACCGTTGTACAGGTAGGCGCCAGCCCCCCGCAGCCCCTCTTCCAGCAAAGAGCCCGCCACAACACTGCCGGGGATAATGAGGCCGGTGGGGTGAAACTGGATCATTTCCATATCCCGCATCACCACACCTGCCCGATAGAGCATGCCGAGCCCATCGACGGACTTCTCAGGTCCGGGAGCATGAAATCGATACTGTGTCGGCCCCCCACCGGTAGCCACAAGCGTTGCAGAGGCTTCTGCAACAATGAAGCGGCCTTGTCTGATATCCAGCAGCAAAGCACCGGTAACTTCCCTGCCGAACGAATCTAAAAGCAAATCAACGGCGCGACACTCCTCAAGCACAGTGATATCTCGTTTCATCACTTGCTCAGTCGTTCGACTGATCATCTCAATGCCGGTTAAATCACCTTTATGGACGGTTCGATCAAATGATTGACCTGCAAATGGCTTTTGATGAATGGTTCCATCAGGATTCCGATCAAAAAAGCAGCCAAACCTGGTTTCCATCTCCTTAATCGTCGGGGTAGCCTCCTCCACCAGCGTTTTAGCCAAGTCCTGATTATTTACATATTGGCCCCCTTTAAGCGTATCCATGAGATGTTTTTCATGGGAATCGGCTTCATTGAGGACCACATTGAGACCTCCCTGGACCATTCGGCTGCATCCACCTTTGCCTTTCAGTGCTTTGGTCACAATCGTGATATTCAACTCAGGATTTGCATCATAGGCATATAAGGCCGCCAGCTGACCAGCAGCCCCCATGCCAATTATTAAAATGTCCGTGGTAAATTTTTCTTGGGTCATCGGTTCACCTTGGTTAAAAATCAGATTTATCTTGGAGTGTAGCAACATATGTGCCACGAGAGAACGAATCGTTTAAATAGCTGTTTAAGCGATATTTAAGCGAATACATGGCAAAGCCTGATAGCGTAGCGGGCCCAACTGAACGTGTCACGGTGGACTAAACAGCCCAATTTTGGGCTTGCGTCGTTTTTCGGAGATGCTATGGTCCAAGGCATGATGTTTGAACGTAATAGACCTACCTGAAGCTGTTTGAAAATAGTCAAAGCCAATATCATCGAGAGAATTAAATTTACTGGGATGAGCACATGCATTGGAATCTCAACACGCGCTACAAAATTCTGTTAGAAATCAATAATGCCGTCATCACGAATTTCTCTATCAATGACTTTTTCAAATCATTGTCAAGTGAATTGAGAAGACACTTTGAATACGACCGCCTGAGTATTTTTATCTATGACAGTGAAGCTCAGTCGCTAACTCACCTGACCCTAGCAGATGGGGTACAGCCGGAAGGGTTTGAGAAACATGTTCGTCCACTAGCTAGTGGAGCCGTTGCCAAGATGGTAATACAATCGCGAGAACCTGTTATCCTTGAAGATCTCGCCAAGTACTCCGAACACCCCTCCATTATCGCCATGGCCAATGCCGGATTAACCTCGACCATGGCTTTTCCCTTGATCGTACGAAACCGTATTCTGGGAACGATGCATATGTCATTTAAAAAAAGACCTGCCGATATGGCAGGCTTAAAGGAAATATTTACAGATGTATCCAACCAGGTAGCCATTGCTGTCGGGAATATGGTCACCTTTACGCAATTGGAAGAAGAAAAACAACACCTTGTGCGGGAAAAGCAGTATTTGATGAGTGCTACCGACGATTACCAGCCCGACAACTTTTTATATGTATCGCAGGTGATGCTCGATATCATGAAACTAGTTGAAAGAGTAGCCGATATTGATGCACCTCTCCTGATAACTGGCGAAACAGGGACAGGAAAAGATTACATTGCCCGTTATATTCACTCAATCAGTCCGCGTAAGGACCACCTGTTTGTTAAAGTCAATTGCCCGGCCCTCACCCCCTCTCTCTTTGAAAGCGAGCTTTTCGGGCATGTGAAAGGAGCGTTTACCGGAGCGGACGCTGCGAGAACCGGACGATTTGAGATGGCGGATAAAGGGACGATTTTTCTCGATGAGATAGCCGAACTTCCTGTTGACTTGCAGGCAAAGCTACTTCAGGTGCTCCAGGAGCATCAAATTGAACGTGTTGGCGACAATCGACGGATTAGAACCAATTTCAGACTTATAGCCGCAACCAACAGAAATCTGGCAGATTCTATTGAGGATGGAACAATTAGGCAAGATCTTTACTATCGCCTAAATATCATACAAATTCAGCTCCCTCCACTGCGTGAACGCAAAGAGGATATTCCCTATCTCATCAAAAAAATGAATGAGATTGAATCGGCTGGAGTAAACAGACCAAAACCCAAATACCCTGATAAAGTCATTGATTTTTTAACCGATTACCATTGGCCAGGAAATGTAAGAGAACTAAAAAATTTAATCAAACGAATGGTTATCCTTAACCCTGGGGAGCTTATTTCTCTTCCTGACATACAAAAATTGGTGAATGTCAGCGACCAAGCGGATAAACATTCCTTCAACGAAGCAGCAACACTTGCTGAAACAATGGCTGAAACTGAAAAGCTTTGTATTAAACGAGCTCTTGAGCAGACCAAGGGCATCGTGGGAGGACCGGAAGGTGCTACAAAAATACTGGATGTACCGAAATCAACCCTGCAGTATCGTATTAAAAAATATGGGCTGAACCCGACAGACTATATATAAATCATTGGTAACAGCCGAATACATAGTGCTGGAGAAGCCACCAGGTTTGCCCGTATCTATTTGATATAAATTGATATAACCTCCGTTTACTGTTGTAATGAAGCAGTTCCCCTTTCCTCCACATTCCCTTACCTATCTGGCCTGATCCAGTTTTTTTCTCTCCGCATAGATTTAGACGACATTATCGCTCAGCACCACATTTCAGTAGGATATCTTTGTCTTATTCTCTGGCTGTAGATTGTATCGATCCCTCAATAGTTGATTATTCGCAGCTGGTTTTACCATGAGTCAGTCAAACCGCCGTGTTTAACAGCGGTCAGGACTGCTCATTGAAACTGGATCGTATTCCGTACTGTTTTGACTACCCGGTCATGGTGGGAAGCAAAACCACGCGTTTTACGCGTGGTCGTTTACTTACAATTTACATTACCGCGTAGCCAAAAGTGGGCCTAAAATTCGGCTCGAAGATGAATATCAGGCTCATTATCTGATATGTTCAGCTCACTGATCTAAAGATAAATGTTATTTTACAATATGTTATGGGATATTCAGGCAACTGGCCTCTAAATTGCTTTGAAAATCATGCTACGCCAGCAGAAAAGGTAAAACGATTTCAGGGAGCGTTTTGGACCGATTACATAGCAGGGTCAAAATAAAACAATATCTCCAAAAATAGAGAGATGCGCTGTTCGATCATTATTAGCCAGACCTGATAGAACCATTATTTATTGTTGTTTTGATTTCCCGTTGCAGTCAGCACACTAAATAACCAATCATAGGCTGGAGGGTTTTTCTGGTTGTTCTAGAAGTGAAAAAAGTCGTTGAAAGCGTTTAATCAAAGAGGAGATGTAAAGATGAATATCAACAGGACATTCGAGTTCGTCTGCCCGACTAAAATAATCTTTGAAGTAGGTGGGGCGGAAAGATTAGGTCTAAAGCTGACGGCACTGGGGTGGAAAAACGTTTTTCTAGTCGCTGATAAAGGCGTTGTTGCATCTGGAGTTGTTGAAAAGATAACCAGCGGTTTTGACGAGACAGGAATTAGCTGCGTTATATTTAGCGATTTCGAAACAAATCCGACGATTACGTCGATCATAGCTGGAAGCAAGGTTTTTAAAGAGAACAAATCTGATGTTCTTGTCGGAGTGGGGGGTGGCAGCTCTATGGATGCTGCTAAAGCGCTTGCCATTTTAGCGACCAATTCCGGGCCACTCCAGGACTATGAAGGACCTAATAAAATACCCAATCCGGTACCGCCGATAATCGCTATCCCAACCACGGCTGGTACGGGTGCTGAGGTCAACGGGTCTTCAGTCCTAACCGACGATGAGCGAAAATACAAGCTTTCCATCCGAAGCACGTATTTATATCCAACTATCGCACTGCTTGATCCTTCTCTTCTTCGCTCATTGCCTCCAAAAGTTATCGCCGCCACCGGAATGGATGCACTGATACACGCCTTAGAGTCATACATCTCACTCGGAGCCTCCCCCATAACTGAACAGCTAGCTTTGGCCTCCATCGGATCAATAGCAGATAATATAAGACTTTTTTATGCCAACCCGGACAATCTCGAAGCCGCCGGCAACATGCTCTTAGCCAGCACTATGGCTGCTATGTCCTTTGGCAATGCAAGGCTTGGCTGTATCCATGCGTTGGCTCATTCCTTGGGCGGTCTTTACAATCTGCCTCACGGGGTCACGTGCACGGTACTTTTGCCTCATGCAATGGAGCATAATTTGATTTCAGACCCTGATAAATTTTCAAAGATCGCTTCGGTCATGGGAGAGAATATCGTTGGTTTGAGCCGCATTGACGCTGCAAAACACTCTATCTCAGCAGTGAAAAAGCTGATCTCTGATCTTGAGTTGCCCACACAGTTTAGAGAGCTCTCGGTCAGAGAAGAAGATGTTCCTCAAATTGTTGAAAATGCAATAAAAACAGGAATTCATCTCACTTCTCCTAGAAATATCTCCAGTGAGGGGCTCGAATCAATTATCAGGGCATCACTCTAACAAACAGATCAACCAAAAATGAGGAGGTGAAAAGAAAAAACGAGAGAAAAACAGACAAATGTATGAAGCATTAGTTCACGCTGCCATTCAAACTACAGGAGTTAAAGATGAGACAAAAATTTTCGATACTTCTCATTGTGTCCATTGCCGTTTCTCTGTTATTGCCTATCTGCGCGGGCAGTGCTGAGGTTAAGGTGGAAGTTCCCTTCATTAAACCGACCAAGCAAACACTTCGCTTCGGTCACGGTCTACCTCCCGATTCCCTTTATGATAAGGGGGCGAATCGATTCGCTGAATTGGTCAAACAGTATACTAGAGGTGAAATCGAGATCAAAATCTATCCCTCTGCTCAGCTTGGCAACGAGCAGACAACTGCTAAAATGTGTCAACTTGGAACGCTAGATATAAGTTTGCAAGCGGTAAATAATAGCTCCATGTGGTATCGCCCGCTGGATATTTACATCATGCCTTTTATTTTCAGAGATCGAGAGCATGTTAACAACGTTCTTTTTGGGCCCATAGGGAAAAAAATTGAAGAAGAATATATTGAGGCCAGCCGCATGCGCATTATCAGTTGGTTTGAATGGGGTGATCGAGCCATCTTTACGAATGCGAGAGCCATTAACAAACCAGCCGATCTCGATGGCATCAAAATCAGAGTTCCCAAAAATCCGGTAATGGTCGACACATACAATCAGCTCGGTGCCACGGCAACCGCCATTGATTGGGGTGAGCTCTACAGCGCCTTACAGCAGGGACTCGCTGATGGCCTCGAAGGCCCGCCACAAGGGATGATTGACATGAAATTTAATGATTTCCTTGAGTACTATTCATACATCAACGTTTTTTATGGGCTCGCAGATGTCTTGATTAATGAAAAAGTATTTCAGGCGTTGTCAGAAG
>JABDPQ010000664.1 GCA_013042695.1 Desulfobacterales bacterium
ATTCTAATATCATTCCAGATATAGGCCGAGCAGGCACCCAGTGGTCGATAATTATCCCACCATTGGCTGGCTACCTCATCAGTTAAACGATAACGTCTGGCCAGGTGTGCCTGAGACTCTTCCGGAGTCTCCATTAGGTTCATGGCCAGCACCATCGGATCTTCGTAGGTCTGCGATTCAATGACATCGATATTGCCATAATGACCAAATTGGCCCATACCTGTAAAGCGAAACGTATAGCGGCGATTCTGCGGCTGTGACAGGAAGGTTCGATACATGCCGCATAAATACTCAACTAAAAAGGTTTTCCCATTACCGGGTTCACCAACAAGCACAAAAGCCATTTCCTTGGATGACCCGCCTTGAGAAGCATCCTTGATGAAGGAGACAAATGAATTAATTTCATCAAACATACCAATAATGTGTTTGTCCCCTGCACGGAAAATTGTATAGTCAAACGTACTCTTGCCGTTGACAATCACCTTGTCGATATCTTTTTCAAGGATCATTCTGGTCACTGACTGAAAGGCATTTTCAAAGACGCGCTCTCCTTTCTTCACGGCCGTGACATGCTCATGAAGGGAATTTTGTCCTACCTGTGCCATGATCATCTCCTTTTTGACATTTTATACAAAACCTGAGAGCTTTCTTTAATTATCAACTAAATCGGACCCTAAAGCAACTTAGGGCAATGAGAATTTTCTCCGATCAGCTGGCGAAACTGCAGCATTCTTTATAGTTATTTAACAATTTTTTGTTGATTTCATCACCACAGCGTCTATAGTGAGCATATACACAAATCACTGTTCACCATCTACTTGTATGATAAGATAGAGAGAACAGATATTCCATCGACAACAGCGAATCGACAATGCTATAGTGGATGAGAATAAAACGTACGTTAAACTCATTACAGATTTCCCCTTCAGGTACTTCTATTTCTAGGAGGCTTCTATGTCATTTACGCTTAAAGACATTCTGGAGATTGAGGTAACTCCTGCGCTTGGTTGCACAGAGCCTGTTGCAATAGCCCTTGCAACAGCTGCAGCGGCGTCACTTCTGCCAGAGCACACAATCGACCACATCTCGGTATGGGTTGATCCGAACATTTATAAGAACGGTATGGCTGTTACCATCCCAGGAACCGGTGGCATGTGCGGTATCGATACGGCAGCAGCAGTTGGCGCATTTGGCGGTGATCCGACACGCAGCCTGGAAGTTTTTGAAACAATAGATGCAGCTGCACTTGACATGGCAAAAACCTTACTCGATCAAGGGGGCGTCGACGTTCATCTGCTCGAAGAAACGGGCCTGCACGTCAAGACAATCGTAATTTCAGGAAAAAATAAGGCAGCCTCGGAAATCAAAGAGCTGCACAATAACATCGTTTCACTCACCCTCAATGATCGTCCGGTCGAAAATTCACCGTTGCTCTCCAAGATGTACGGCAAAGATGGTCGGTCGCCCCTTGCACTGCTCGAAGAATGGCTCTTGTCCCTATCTTTGGATGATATCTACGAACTTGTAGACGAGATCGACGAAGATGACCTCGCCTTTTTGAAAAAGGGTGTTGACTACAACGTCGCCCTTGCAAAGCATGGGCTGAAATACGGTAGTGGTCTGGGTATTGGCAAGGCCATTGAGCGGCTGCTCAAACAGAAATTGCTGGTAAAGGACATGGCTGTCTCTGCACGTATCCTCACGTCTGCAGCAGCAGATGCACGGATGAGCGGGGTCAACCTGCCGGCTATGAGTTCTGCAGGAAGCGGCAATCACGGTTTAACGGCAATATTGCCGATATGGGCGATCAAAGATTTTGTTGATCATGACGAAGAAACCGTTCTTCGAGCAATTGGGCTTTCTCATATCATTACCGCTTATGTTAAGGCACACACCGGAAGACTATCTGCTGTCTGCGGCTGTTCAGTAGCTGCCGGAGCCGGCGCAACGGCAGGAATCACCTATTTGGTAGGTGGCAATGCCCAACATATGGCCGGAGCCATAAAAAATATAATGGAAGATCTGGCAGGCGTTATTTGTGACGGCGCCAAAGCAGGCTGCGCCTTAAAACTCAATACCGCCGCCGGAGCAGCAGTGCAGGCGGCCCTGTTCTCACTACAGGGGATTAACGTCCAGGACACTGATGGAATCATCGGGACGTCAACTGAACAAACGATCCAGAATCTTGGAACATTGAGTCACAATGGTATGGTAGAAACCGATAAAACAATTCTTAAAATTATGAGAGATAAAGAAAAAGCAAGAAAACAGCGTTAATCAACGCTGGATACCCCCCAATTACCGCCACCTTCCTCGTCACATCGTTACAATCTGTTACTGGAATGCCAATAGAAAGCATATCAAGAGAAAAAACCGCACTCAATTGATCTCAAAAAGAGCAGGTCAAGGTGCGGTGCATCAATAAAAAACTTCATCGAAAAACTTGCTCGAGCTGCCAAAACTCGATACGATAAAATAGGGCTAAAGTGCTGACAGCATAAACCTGCCCTGAACAGGTTATCATGAGGCCTGCACCAGAGAACAATTATTTTTTCACCGCAGCGTCCCGTGATATAGAAAACTGATATAATCAATGAGTGTGTTTTTCATGCCACTGTTGCGAATTGCGAAAAAGATCATTTCCACCGGTGTCCGCAGCAATCACGACAGTGAAGCCCGACGAAAGATATTTCTTTTTAATGTCTTTTCGCATGTCTCAATCATTTGCCTCGTATCTCTTGGGATTACTGCCTTTATACAGAAATCCCCGATACTTGGAATTATTGATCTATCGGTAGCCTTACTCCTTATTTCTCTGATCATCTACCTCTATCGCAGTGGTAATCACAGATTTTGTTCACATGTAGCGGCCTTGCTGGCAAATATATTTTTCTGCTACCTTTTTGTAACGGGAGGCGTCAACAGCACTGCCTTCATGTGGCTTTATACCTACCCCACCTTGGCTTTTTTCCTACTCAGCATCACCTGGGGAAGCGTGGCCACACTGGTGCTGTTTCTTTTTTCGCTCATATTTCTGATTATTGATTTATCCTCGGACACAATCAATGTCTATAGTGTCGATTTTGCGATCAGATATATCCCCTCTTTTCTGGTGGTCTTTCTCTTTTCGTATCTGTTGGAACGAAACAGGGTTGGTACCCATAAAGCCCTGGTTGAAAAACAGGAAATGTTAACCCACCTGGTAGATGAGTTGAAGACCAAAGAGACACAGCTTGAGATAGCCCAGGACAGACTCGAACAGCGAGTTGCCGAAAGAACTGCTGAGCTCATAGAGATGAACGAAAAATTCAGGGAAGAAATTGAAGCGAGGAAAAAGACAGAAAAGGAACGTCGGCGACTGGAGGCAGAATTATCCAGGGCTCAGAAAATGGAGGTACTTGGCATACTGGCCGGTGGCGTTGCTCATGATCTAAATAACGTGCTCTCAGGCATTGTCAGCTACCCGGACTTGCTCTTAACTGATTTAGCTCCAGATGATCCATTACGAGCTCCTCTTGAAACCATACGAAAATCTGGGAAAAATGCCGCTGCCATAGTTCAGGATCTCCTTTCTTTGTCTCGCCGCGGCGTAATGATTCGTGAGATGGTCTCAGTTAATACTGTCGTAAAAGATTATTTTCAGAGCCCTGAATATCAGAAATTGAGCCTGATTAACCCTGGTATCAAGGTAACGATGCAATTGAGCAAAGACCTTCGGCTGGTTGAGGGCTCTGCTGTTCACCTGCAGAAGATCATCATGAATCTGGTGATAAATGCCTTTGAAGCAATAGAGAGTGTTGGCGAGGTGAGCGTTGCAACCGAGAACAAAAAGCTCGATGCCCCGCTCAAAGGATATGAATTAATCAGCAGTGGGTCCTATGTCGTCTTGACAATTCAGGACAGTGGCTCCGGCATGTCACCTGAAGTAGTTGAAAAGATTTTTGAACCTTTTTATACCAGAAAACAGATGGGCCGAAGCGGTAGCGGCCTTGGCATGACGGTTGTCTGGGGAACGATTAAAGACCATGGTGGTTTCTTAGATATCCACAGTGGTCCTGAGCTCGGCACCACCATTTCTATCTTTTTACCAGCCACTTCGAGGGATACTATCGCAGCCCAGGAACAATCGGTTGAAGATGATCAACTCAGCCAGGGCACAGGCCAAATGGTTCTGATAGCCGATGATGTGCTTGAACAAAGAGAAATCGGGGTCTCTATTTTAGAGAAGCTTGGCTATAAAGCCTGGGCAGTCCCCAGTGGCGAAGAGGCGGTTAAGTTCATCAAAGAACATCCTGTTGACCTGGTATTACTGGATATGATCATGCCGCCAGGAATCGATGGACTGGACACTTTTCAAGAACTACGTAGTGTTAATCCGAACCAGAAGGCCGTTTTAGTCAGTGGCTATTCAGAAAATGACCGCGTACGGGAAGCCCTCGATTTAGGTATTGGAGCTTACCTTAAGAAGCCCTATACCATTGAGCAGATTAGCCAGGTCGTGACCATGGAATTGGGCCGATAGTTTTTCACAACTTCTCCCTTATCTCCTACAATCTCCTGAAGTCAGGAAAATCTGCACCGAACTTCTTCTGAAAACAAGGTTTACATTGGTGTCTGTATCGTCACCAAGGTTTAC
>JABDPQ010000670.1 GCA_013042695.1 Desulfobacterales bacterium
ATAAACAACCCTGGAAAAATTGGTTTATGAAATGATGATGCCTTTTAGCCGTACATATTGGCGCCGTTTGATTGCCAAAGAGTGGCTTCCCATGCTGATTTCACTGGTTTTGGCTATCGCATTGTGGAATTTTGTCGGCGGCAAGCAGACGGTGGATAAAAACGTCATGATTCCTGTTGAGGTAATTAATCTACCCCGCGATCTGGTTATTTCAAATCAGTTTAAAAAGGTGATTGATGTGACCGTAAACGGTCCGCGGGCAATGATTCTTGAGATCGACAATAAGCAGATAACGCGCCAGATCGATTTATCTAAAGCAACACCGGGTACAACCGTTGTCACCAACGATCTTGACTCAATTGAAGTCCCCCGGGGAGTGACTGTACTGCGGGTACAGCCGTCTTCAATTATTCTCTCGCTAGATAAGCTTATCACCAAACAATTTCTGATCATCCCGGTAACCACTGGTAATCCGCAGCCAGGCTACCTTTTGCAAGCATTGACTATGGACCCGGAATTTATTTCCATCACCGGACCGGAAACAGTGCTCGCCCAGTATGAAATATTACGCACAAAAGTGATAAATATTAATGGGGCCAACAAATCAATGCAAAGACAGATCCCCCTTGATCTGGAGCCGGCAATTGTTGATTTGATTGGGGAGACGACGATTACGGCTGATATCTCGATTGTTCTTGAGACTGTTCAAAAAGACTACACCCTGTTGATCGAACCTGTGGTTGGAGGTGTTGAACTACCGGTTCAAAAAGTCAATATTATTGCAAATGTCCCCAAACTGCTTCTCGAGCAGAAAGTAAAAATTCAAAATATGCTCACTGCGACGATAAGCGCAGATGAGGAAAATAATGTTGGGGTCATTAAAATTATTCCCGCCCAGGAACTCAGTTTACCCATAGAAATTATTCAGATTGAACCGTCTACAATTCCTCTTCCACCAAAAGTCCCTCCAGAAAACAATGCACCGGATACAAGCGAAAGCAGCGATGATGAAGTGCCGGTGGAGAACCAGTTGTAATCCAGTATAAATTTAAGCTACTATAAGAAATGAGAAAATTATTTGGAACTGATGGAATCAGAGGCGTCGCCAACTCCCATCCGATGACAACAGAGATTGCCATGCAGGTTGGCAGAGCCATTGCCTTTATTGTCAAGGATCGCTCCAACGGGCATGGGATTGTCATCGGCAAAGATACCCGTCTCTCTTGCTATATGCTTGAGAATGCGCTTTCTGCGGGCATCTGTTCAATGGGAGTAAATGTCATGCTGGTCGGCCCGATGCCGACCCCAGGCATATCATTTATTACCACTTCCATGCGGGCTGACGCAGGGGTCGTCATTTCGGCATCGCATAATCCTTTCCAGGACAACGGCATCAAGATATTTGCCAATGATGGTTTCAAGCTGCCGGATAGTGTCGAAGAAGAAATTGAAGCGCTGATTTTCTCACAGAAAATGGAAGCGCTTCGCCCGGTGGCAGAAGAGGTTGGCAAGGCACGACGAATTGAAGACGCCAAGGGGAGATATATTGTCTTTCTCAAACACACCTTTCCCAAGCAATACACCCTGGACGATTTTCATATCGTGCTCGATTGCGCTCATGGCGCCACCTATGCCATTGCTCCCCATGTTTTTGAAGAACTTGGCGCCAAGGTTACCGCTCTTTCGGTAAACCCTGACGGTACCAATATCAATCGAAAGAGCGGTGCCCTGCACCCTGAAATTATGGCTGAAACGGTACGTGAAACGAGAGCTGATCTTGGTCTTGCCTTTGATGGCGATGGAGACCGTTTGATTGTCTGCGATGAAAACGGACAGATTGTTGATGGCGATCACGTTATGGCCATTTGCGCACAAGAGCTGTTAAAACAAAGAAAACTGAAGAAGAAGACCTTGGTTACCACCGTCATGTCTAATATGGGACTGGAAGTCGCCATTGAGAATATGGGGGCTCAGATGGTGCGTACCGGAGTAGGGGACCGTTACGTTGTTGAGTGCATGCGAGAAAAAGGCTACTCATTTGGCGGCGAGCAATCAGGGCACCTGATCTTTCTTGATCACATTACCACAGGCGATGGCATCCTCGCAGGCCTGCAGCTTCTTTCAGTGATGAAAAAACGGGAACGACCGCTTTCAGAGCTGGCAAACGTAATGGAGAGTTTCCCGCAAGTACTAAAAAATGTTCGCACCAGAACACGTATGAACATTGAAGA
>JABDPQ010000672.1 GCA_013042695.1 Desulfobacterales bacterium
CGATGCACCGTTTATGATACGCGTCCACAGGCCTGTAGGGTGTTGAAATGCTGGGATACTACTGAAATTGAAAAGCTCTTTGAAAAAGATACGTTAACTCGGTTGGATCTGCTGGACGGTAGCAATAAAATTAGAAAATGCATTGAGGAGCATGAAAAGGCTTTCCCCTGTCCAGATTTAATTGGACTGCGAGAATTTGGACCTCAAGAAAAAGAGGCAGAAGTAGAGGAGTTAATAAATCAGGAAATTGTTTTTCGAACAAAGGTCGTAAGTCAATTTGAGCTCTCTCTTGGTGAGGAGCTCTTTTATTTTGGTCGGCCGGTGTTTCATTTGCTTGTTTCAATTGGGGTTCGGGTAGATGAGGTTGATCAGAGGTTGATTGTTAGTTGGCCAGCAGCTAAAGCGGGCAGGTGATATTGTTGCTTGTTTGATGATTCTCTTGCGTTCTCCATGGCTAAATACATTTACAGAAAATTTTTGTTTTTTGATAAAAAAATAGATAAAAGAATAGCTAATTATCGCTTTATATTGATGAGATGTTTGTCTTTGTTGAGAAATTTGTTTAATGTTACTTTTCTTTGCTTGCCCAAAGCAAAGTAACCAAAAGAAAAGGCACCCGCGCCGCTTGGTCCTTCGGACACCCTGTGCTCCTCAAAGCTGCCGAGAGCTTGAAAACTCGCGTTGCTCAGACAGGTCAAGCTCTTTGTTCGGCTGCTTTTCCGGTGCTCGGTCTGCGCGACGATGGGGGTAGAAACTACAAGATTAAACCAAATGAAAAATAAAAGGGCCTGTTCGTTGAACAGGCCCTTTTGGTATTTGGCTATAGGACTTGTAAAAGTTACCAGGTGATTCTTTCTAACTCCTGGCCTCTGGTTGAGACGGTAATTTGTTCTACCGGCACGGTTTCAGTGGCTGATTCCAGGGCTCGTCTGATTATGGTATTCATTGCTGAACAGCAGGGCACCTCCATGATCAGGATGGTGATTTTTTCTAGTTTGCAACTGTTGATGATCTCGGTGAATTTCTGGATATAAGAATCAGCGTCGTCAAATTTGGGGCAGCCCATCATGATGGTTTTGCCGGTAAGATATTTTTCTTGGAATGAGGGCACTGCTGCAGCGGTGCAGTCGGCTGCAACCAGAACATTGGCGCCCTGCATGAATGGAGCATGCGGCGGAATGAGTCTAATCTGTATCGGCCAGTTCATAAGCTGGGTATCAACTGACCCGGCAAGCGGCATAGCTGTGGGGTTATGAGCACTTTGACAGGGTGTGATCGGCTTAAAACTCTGAATGTGTGTTGAGGCGCAACCGCAATCCATCTGCTGAGGATCAGAACTGGCTGTTTCCTGATGTTTTTTCTGATTAGCTAAAAATTCTTCTACGGCTTCTTCATCAAACTCATCTGCTTCCCGTTCGATAATTTTAAGCGCACCGGTCGGGCAGGAGCCCAGGCAGGCGCCAAGGCCGTCGCAGAGATTATCTGCTACCAATTTAACTTTTCCATCGATTACCTGCAGTGAGCCTTCTGCACAATCAGGAACACAAAGCCCGCAACCATCGCATAATTCTTCCTTTATCTCGATTATTTTTCTTAGCTGTTTCATGTTTTATCCTCTAGCGTTGCTGGTTTAACATTGTAACCGTTTGTCATCCGTCATTATGCTCGCGATTTTGGTTATGTGCCGACCACAGTTTTATGTTGATTTCAATTGTAATGTAACACGTTGAAGAATTTGTTCTTTGACTTGGGTCAAGAGGATTCTTTTTTTGGGAAAATTTTATCTTTAAATGTTATTAGGCCGAACTTATCGATGAAAGCACTTGTACGCATATTTCGATCGGCATGTTTTTGGTACACCACAAGGCATCTGCGAGTGAGGTCTATTGCTTCAATTTCATTGAGGCCTTCTGCAATGATATCAGCAATTCTTGGATTTCTGCCGCCATTTCCGCCAAAGGAGAGTCTCCACCTTTTCCCGATAGGAGTCAAGCCAATGTCTCGAACCAGAGGCATGGTGCAGCATCGTTTGCAGCCGGCGACGGCTACCTTAATTTTTGCAGGCATTGGAGTTGGTAGAATAAGATTTTCTAATTGTGCGGTGATTTGTGATGTATCGAGGGTAGTATTGTCGCAGGTTGTGCAGTCTGCGCAGGTATGGATGGAGGTGATGCCATTTGTAGGCATCGGTTTCATGACAGTCGATAGCTTTTTTATGAGTGCTTGATTATCAGCTTCATCGAGGTTTGATAGTGATAACTGGTTGCCAGGGGTTAAGCGGATATGCTCGATGTTGAATTCTTTGCAGATGGTGTGTAGGGATTCCAGATCGTTGATACTCAGAGTGGGGAGTTGGA
The DNA here is from genome assembly GCA_013042695.1 of Desulfobacterales bacterium. GTDB lineage: Bacteria > Desulfobacterota > Desulfobulbia > Desulfobulbales > Desulfocapsaceae > JABDPQ01. The sequence goes on from JABDPQ010000672.1 coordinate 2,358, forward strand.
GGTTAGGGATGGGGTGGAGTTTTTTCATGATAGGGAGCTACACTAATAAGAATGCTTAATTAATTCTTTGGGCTTGTAAGTGTGGTGCTTTAACATGCTGTTATTCTGTCACTTTTCTTTGCTTGCCCAAAGCAAAGTAACCAAAAGAAAGGGCACCCGCGCCACTTGGTCCGTCCTTGACGGACAC
>JABDPQ010000673.1 GCA_013042695.1 Desulfobacterales bacterium
CTGTCACGGGGGGTGTCTCAAAGATCGATTGCGCAGCCCAAAAACCACAAGCCATACCCATCTATGCGAGTCCTATCGGCAATTCTTCAATCATGCGGACAAGAAGCTCAAACAGGCCTCCAGACGAGTCAAAGCCCATATGCAGAAACAACAGGCAAGACTCAACGCCCCCCGTCCAGATCAGAGTAATAAAATCGGCCGTAACTCGCCCTGCCCTTGCGGCAGTGGAAGGAAATACAAGAAATGCTGTGGTAAATCGGTTTGAGGCAGAAGCTGGTTGAGCTGGCTTTTCTTTTATTCCAGGTTGTCTGCCAAAACTCTGATCTGGTTATCCAACCTGGCATCAGCAGCTAACTCCTCGGCCATCGATGCACAGTTTTGTTTGATCGCTGGCTTGTCGACTACTCCGGTCAAGGTTACGACCCCTTTTTTTACCTCAGCGCTTATGGTTTCTGATCCATCTATTTCCTGCAAACGAGACTCAACAGAATAAAGCAGCGCCCGGTCTTGCAGTTCTTCAGCCAGGCTTTCTCTCCGGGTGGTAAATTCGAGTAAATTCAGTGCCTGGAAAATAATCCCGACAATGGAGTCAACCGACAGTTGGGCGCTGTTTATGGTCAGATCGTATAAATCCGGATCGCTCCAGTCAGCACCGAAAAAGGTACGTATATAGCCGGCGGAATCCCCGTCTCTTTTCCTGATCAATGTTTCCGCCTCCGCTCCACTGCATCCGAGTTCAGACACAAGATTCTCTCTTCTGATTTCCAGTGGAGTGGTTATCCTCACTTTCAACACACCACCAATATCTCTGAGAACCAGTTGAGCACCCCAGCCATGAATTACCAGGTTGCCTTGCCTGGCAGTCTCGCTGACTACCTTCTTCACGTCCTGATGAAAACGTATCCTGGATTGCGAAAATGAGTGCCAGAAAGAAGTTGCTTTATCCACAAATGAATCCTGGTCTTCCTGTCGGAACCCAAAGTCAGCCAGTCGGTCGGCAATCTCTTTATCAGCATATCGATAATCAAGATGCTCGGCCACAGTCCGGGCAACTCTCTCAGCCGGCGTTCCGGCAACTTTTGATATCGTCACAATCGCCATTCTTCTATCCTCATTGTTGGTACCTATCCAACATCGCCTGCATTGGCTGCCTCAACTTCCGCTGCCTGATCCGCCCTTCTCTTGCGATAACCGTTAATCAACGGCACGATGATTATGAGAAAGGTCACTGCGAAGATAAACAGTGCGATCGGTTGCTTGAAGAAAGCCAGAAAACTCCCCTCATGAAGCATCAACCCTTGGCGGAATGACTTTTCCAGGGTTTGCCCGAGAGCCATGCCAATGACAATCGGCGCCATTGGGATTCCGGCCAGGCGCATTACCACTCCAATAGCGCCGGCTATAACGGCGACAATCACATCCACCGGGTTACCCCGAACCGCAAAGGCACCGACCAGCGACATCATCAGGACAAAACCCATCAGAATCGGCTCCGGTGCATTCAGCAATCGGGTGAAGCCCTGAGCTCCCATGGCCCCGACGATAAACATCAAAATGTTGGCTATGAAAATGACCATAAAGGCATTGATCATTATATCCGGATTGTTCTGGATCAGCTGGACACCCGGAATGATACCCTGGATCATCAAGGCCCCCAGAAGTACCACTGTGCCGCCATCCCCGGGTATTCCCAGGGCAAGGGTGGGAATCAATGCTCCACCAGTGACGGCGTTGTTGGAAGCTTCAGAAGCAATCAGCCCGTCTGGTTCTCCATTGCCGAAATTCTCCCGGCGAGGCGACGAGCGCTTTGCCTCTGCATAACTCACAAAGGTAGCTGCCGTGGCACCCGTTCCCGGTAAAATGCCGATCATGGTGCCAATGACACTGCTCTGGATAAGCATGCGGAAGCGAATCTTTATATCATCCCAGCGCGGCATGCGAAAACCGGTGCCGCTCACGTCGGGTGGGTTGCTCTCCGAGTATTTGGACGCCCGGAGAAACACTTCTGAGAGGGCGAACAAACCGATGAGAATACTGATCAGTGCCATGCCGCCTGCCAGGGCATCTATCCCGAATCCGAACCGGGAATAGCCGGTCATGATATCAGGACCGACAGTGGCGAGGAACAATCCAATGGTGGCGGCAAGTATCCCCTTGAGGGTACTACCTCGGGAAACCCAGGCGATGCAAGTGAGGGCGAAGAGGATCAGGGCAAAGGTCTCCACCGGACCAAAGGAAATGGACAGGCGGGCCAACTGGGGTGCTGCCACTATAAGAATTATTAATGAGAAAATGCCGCCAAAGGTCGAGGCGAAAGTGGCCCAGCCTAGAGCCAGATCAGCTTCACCACGTTGGGCCATGGGATAGCCATCGAGTACTGTTGCTGCGGATTGCGGTGTTCCGGGAGTATTGATCAGAATGGCTGAAATCGAACCGCCGTAAACCGAACTGCAGTAAATGCTGAGGAGGAGCGCAATTGCGGCAGTTGTTGACATGGAGAAAGTAAACGGCAGCACCACGACCAGCGCAACAACAGTACCCATTCCAGGAAGCGCACCGATAACGGTACCGAACACTGAACCGATAATAATGACTAGTATCACATCGAACGAGGCAAGCTGGGCTAATGCCATTGGTATATATTCCATTGCAGCACCTCTAAAAAAGATTGAACCAGGGAGAACGCGGCAGCGGCAATTCAAACACGTTGTTGAACAGGACCCAGATGATTACTGTGCCGGCAATACTGAAGATTGCCAGGGTAACCGGTTTGCGATAACCGAACAGCCAACAGAAGATAAAGAATCCGGGAGCCATGCCAAGGACGAATCCGAGCTTTAGGATTGCCACCGCGGTAGCTCCGGAAACCAGCATGATGATGCACAGTCTGGAAAATGAGAAGGCCTGATCCGAATCACCCTCATCGTCGCGTCGAAAACTCTGAACGAGCAACGCGATTGACAGCCCAATCCAGATGACAAAATAGACACGGGGCATGAAAACGGTACCCACGTCACCCATAAACGGTTCGATGTCGTATGCTTCAGAGAATGTGGATAGAAACAGACCGATTCCAAGAAGTAGAAGAACTATGCTGATGGTTCTGTCGAGTACTTTCACCTTCCGATCCTCCTCATCGATTAACATGCAGCGACTCCGTCTGAGCCGCTGCATGAGGTGGTTACTTGACCAATCCCGCTTCTTTTAAGAGCTCACCGTTCTGTTGATACTGGTTCTTGAAAAATGTGCGGAACTCGTCCGTATTCAAGTAGCGGACGTCGCGTTTGGCCTTCTTCATATTGTCAACAAAACTGTCCGTCTTGACCGCCTTTTCGCAGGCATCGGAGATTATAGACACCACATCTTCGGGGGTTCCGGCGGGCGCGAAGAATCCAAACCAGACAGAAGACTCTAACGGGTGACCAAGCTCACCCAAGGTCGGTACGTCAGGAAACACTTCGGATCGATTGGCATCGAGAATTGCCAGGGGCCGAAGTCCGAATCTTTCTTTGGCATCGGCGTAATAAACAGTCATATCCACCCGGCCGCCCAGCATAGACTTGGCAACTTCGTTAATACCGTCATGGGGAATATAGTTAAACTTGACACCATATGCTTTGGCCACTGCGGCCTGGGCAAGATGGGGAAGCGAGCCGGGGGGAGGCCCTGCGGTAATCAACCTGCCGCCTTTCGCTTTGGCGATAACGTCATCGGTTGTTTTGTAAGGTGAGTCATCTTTGACGACCACATACTGGGGACTCTGGGCGACCAGGCAAATAGGCTCCCATGAATCAGCGTTGTAGCTGGTTTTTCTGATGTGGGGCTGGGTGGTCGTCGTACCCACCGGCATAAAACCGAGGCTGTAGCCGTCCGGTTTCGCCTTTGACAACTGGGTCGCACCGATGGTGCCCCCGGCGCCGGTCACGTTGCTGACCACCACATTTTTACCGAGGATCTTCTCCAACTCGGCTGCGAAAAATCTGCCGGGCACATCAGTGCCGCCACCCGCGGAAAACGGGATCATCATACCAATTGTCCTCTTGGGATAGTCTGCTGCAGCCACCATCGTGGAGAGGAACAGGCCAATTGTCGATGCGATGAGAATTGATCTGAGCTTCATGATTACCTCCTTTTGTGATTGTTGTTGTGCGTTACATCCCATCATTTCCTGCCATAAGATAACTTACTGTTATTGATGATCTAATCCCAATACTCACTGGGGATTTGAGTAACAAACCTCTCAGTTTCTTGAGGCGATGATTAGTAATAGGGTGTCAGGTTGACTCCCCTAATGTACTGCTTGGCCGCATCAAAGAACGGCTGATATTCCCAGCATGGGGCTTCGCCACATCTCATCGCCTTCTGCACCAGATTTCTTCGCCGCTGCTCGAGCATGATCTTCTTTTTCAGTTCTTCCAAGTCTTTGCCTCCGGTTGCGATTTGGTGCAATTTTTGCCGCAGATCCTGGAGTTCTATTTTATCAACGAGATTGGTCAATTCCTCCGGGTCATCTTCAAGGTCGAAGAGTAGGGGCTGCTGATTGTGGACGTACACATACTTGTAGCGTCCCTCCCGAGCCATCAGCATCGGTTCCAGTATACCGTTGGTGATATACTCTGTGACCGCACAGTTTTTCCAGTCGGCGTTATTGTCCTCAAGTAGCCCACAGAGGCTGTGACCGTCGAGATAGTTATCAATATAATCCTGGTCCTCAAACCCCACGATCTCGGCAATCGTCGGAGCAATGTCCACCAGGCTCACCACCTGATTTCTAATGCCTGGCTCGTATCGGTCCGGCCATCTCACCAGCAGAGGGATCTTCACCGAACGATCATAGAAGGTGCGTTTGAACCACATTCCCTTCTCACCCATCATCTCACCATGATCGCTGAGAAAGAAGATTATCGTATTGTCGTAGAGATCGAGTGCCTTGAGTTCGTCGATCAACTCACCGATCAGGTCGTCCAGATAAGTGATCATCGCCAGATGACCCTTGCGAGCAGAAAGAATTGTTTCGTCGTTCAGTGGAAAATCGAGAATGCCGTGATGCTTTTGCAGCCACTGATTATAGACATGGTGTTTCTCAAGTGGCCAGGTGTCAGGCATCCCGACTTCCTCATCGCTGTACATATCGAGGTATTTTTGCGGGATTTGGAAAGGCTCGTGGGGCTGAGTGTAGGAAACATGAAAGAAAAAAGGGCTCTCTTTCGGCTCGATACGTTCGTACCTGAGGAATTCCAGGGCTCGGAATTGGACCTCCTGGTCATAGAGCATTTGTCCGTTGGTTTCAATTTCTACCGGCACATTGAATTTCTCAACTGAAGTGCCAGGCCCCACGGAAACCGGTTTCGTCCAGTCACTGGCCCACTGAAAATCGGAAGGGTAGATATCTGTGGTCAGTCTACGCTCATAGCCATGCAGTTGATCAGGGCCTATGAAATGGGCCTTGCCCGACAACACGGTACGATACCCGGCCATTCTCATAAAGTGCATAAAGGTAGGGATGGAGGCTTTAAACTCCGCTTCGTTGCCATAGGCTTCACTGTTGCTGGCAAGAAGGCCGCTGTACAGAGCAGCTCGGCTCGGTGCACATACCGGATTGTTGCAGTAAGCATTGGTGAAGACCACCGAGTCAGACGCCAACTTGTCAAGATTTGGAGTTTGTGCCTGGCCGTCAGGATCGAAGGATTTGAGTGTCTGAGGTGAGAGCTGATCAGCCTGGATCATCAGAACGTGTGGCTTGGTGTGCATTAATCATCCCTCCTGTCTTCAGGACATCCATGATATGTGATCATGGGTGATGCAAAAAAATCAGCTGCTATCCTCAAAATATTTCAAGGAAGGCAACGCGACAAGCTATGGTGAGGTGAGTAATCTGAACCCTTAACACCATGATATGTGATCACGGTTTACTTGTCAACACTTTTTTGCCGGTTCTTTATATGATCGAAACAGATTAGAGTGGGCCCAGAATTCGCCCTAAACCAAGTTCTGCTTTTCCCACACACCCAGAAGGTAATCCGTTACCTCCTGCAGATCTTCTCTCAGCGATTTTACCGCTGCAGGAGCATCCCTGTTTTTCACTCCCTCCAGGATATCGGCATGCACCTGAAAGGTGTCGGCGATGGCCCTACTAGTGGTCACACTCTGATAAATATATGGATGCACCCGCAGCCTCAGCGTATCAATCGTCCTGAGCAGAAAAGGCATATCCGCAGCCCGGTAGAGTTCATAATGGAAAAAGACGTTCTGCCGCATATATTCTTTCGGATCATTTTCCTTGATCTTACGTTTCATGATCTTCAGTACCTTCCGGGCGGCAGCTATGTGTTTATCGGTTCTACGACTGCACGCCTCCGTCAGGGCAAGGGATTCGAGATTCAACCGCATCATCGAAATCTCTTTGAACTCCTTGGCACTGAGCTGGCTGATCTGGATGCCTTTGTTAGGTTTAACGTGTAAGATACCTTCCGCCTCCAGTTGCCATACTGCTTCCCGCACCGGTTGAATGCTCACACCGAAAAGCTCGGCCAGTCCCTTCAGGCTGACCGATTCACCAGGTAGGAAATCCAGATCCATGATTTTTGCCCGCAGGCGATCCAGAACCTGATGACCGAGGGTCTTGTTGTTGATTAACTCTGCTTCTTTCTTCATTTAAAAATATCTCCCAGGCGTTCCCTCTCCTGTCCGGGCAAGAGCGGTGGAACAATAAAATAAAGGAAACCAGTTTACCGTGATCACTTATCATGTTTGCTTGTTCTATACCTTAGTCATTTGAATTTCAAGTACTAAATAAAAACGGTTATTTGGAATATAACATTGGACAGAATGATGAGAACGGCATGATATTACCTACCCGTACATTCCTGTGAGAATTAGTGTCTGACGATTTCAACCAAATGTGAACGTATCCGTGATGGCGTTTAAATCTAATTGACAAGAAAACCATGATCACATATCATCGACCAATAGCAATATAGGTAAAGTTTATCCTGACTATCCTGACGATCTTGCTAGATGCCACCTGTCTAATCAGGCACAGGTCTCTATATAAGTTTGCCCTTTTTCTTTGAAATCATTTATCAATTCACCCAGTATATTTTTGGAATAATTGATAAAAAGTAAAAATTAATTGATTAAGATAAGTCTGCTCAAATCGGAAGACTGATCACGTTCGGCCTAAACTCATCACCGAGTCTGGAGGCAAAAAATGATTATTATTGGAGAACTTATCAACACCAGCAGGAAATCTGTTGCAACTTATATAAAACACTCGGATGAGCAGGCCATTCAGAAACTGGCCGTTGATCAGTACAACGCCGGTGCCGATTTTATTGATGTCAATGCGGGCCTATTCGCCGACCGGGAAATAGAGTATCTAAAATGGATGATCGGCCTGGTGCAGGAGGTCGTCCCTGTCCCCTGCTGTATCGACAGTCCCAGTCCTAAAGTTATCGAGGCTGCTCTAACCGTTCATAAGGGCATTCCGATGGTGAATTCCATATCACTTGAAAAAGATCGCTTTGAACAGCTGATCCCGGTAATCGCCGGAACGGATCTCAAGGTGGTCGCGCTCTGCATGAGCGAAGAGGGCATGCCGGAAACTGCTGATCAACGGATGCGGATTGCCGAGAAACTGATCAACGAGCTGGTAAAGAACAACATTGCCCTGGAAAATATCTTCGTCGATCCGCTGGTCCAACCGATATCAGTGAACCAGACCTTTGGCCACGAGTTTCTTGGGGCGATCGAGCGGATTATGACTACTTTTACCGGGGTGCATACCACCTGCGGGCTCTCCAATATCTCTTATGGGTTGCCCAACCGGCCGCTGCTCAACCGGCAGTTCATGGGACTGGCCATTGCCAAAGGCCTTGATTCTGCGATTGTCGACCCGCTCCACAAAAGCATGATGGAAGTAATCCTGGCCACCGAAACCCTCTATGGAAGAGATGAGTTCTGCCGCAACTATCTGCAGAGCCAAAAAGAGGCCAAGAAGGAGGCGGAAGTTGCGGTGAAAAAAGCGGTACCCAAACAATTTGCCTCCACCACGGGAAAATTAAATGCGGTCCGCATCCAGCAGGCAATGAAATTTGAGATTGCCGACCAAATCCCTTTTACACTCAATGTGAACGGGCCCTTCTTTTCATACTTTACCAACATCCACACGATGGACTACTACGATTCTGCGGAAGTGATGCTCAAGGCCCAACTGACAACCTTTCATCACTTTGGCCGCATCACTGCCATCGGCCCCGAAATGAGCCTGGCACCAGAGGCCTCCGCGCTGGGGGCTGAAATAGCCTGGTCCGACGACGGCACTGCCTGGGTGGAACCGTGTATCGAAACGGAAGCCGATGTGGATGCGCTGGAACTGCCTGACCTAAAAAATGCCGGCTATATGACCAAGATCTTTAACTACTATGAGTATATGCGGGCCCATCTGGACGACAATATCCCCATGACCCTGGGATCGGCCAACTCTCCGTTTACCATTGCCGCCTTGATCCGGGGAACCAGCGAATTCATTGGTGATCTGGTGCTCAACCCTGAATTTGCCCAAAAACTCTTACGCAAAATAACCGACCTGGTTCTTATCTATCTCAAGGAACAGCGCCGCATCTCCAGGCCGGACGAGTTCACCCGTATTCTTCTCTTTGACGATCTCTCCGGATTTGTCAATATCGGGCTGTTCAGGAAATATGTGGTTCCGATGTACGAGGAAATCTATGGCGCTTTTCCCGATTGTCAGCGCTGGTATCACAACGATTCGGACACTACCCCGGTGCTCGAGGCAATCGCCGAGGCGGGTATACAAATGTTCCATTACGGCTATCAGGTGGACGCCAACTACATTAAAGAGACAATTGGCGACCGGGTCTGTCTGATGGGTAATGTTGCGCCGCTGGAAATACTGCGCAACGGAACCTCGCAGGAGGTGGATAGTGCGTTCAGAGAGACCATAAGAAAATCGGGCTACTACGGCGGCTTGGTCGTCGCCGCTGGCGGCTACATCGACGAAGGCACTCCGCTGGCGAACATCGAAGCGATGATTGAGGCCTGCACCAAGTATGGAAAAGAAGAGCAGATCAGGGCGCTGCAGGCTCTCGAATACGCCCCCGAAGAACGCAAGGACGTGTCTGTACCACGGGCTGCATCGGAAGATGAGGACGACCCGAGGCTTGCTCAGTTCCCCAACCTCAAGAGGCTCAAGAAGTCAATCATTGATGGTACTCTTGGAGATATAGCGTCGTTGGTGGAAGTTTCTGTTGCTGACGGACTGGCTGCCCAGGATATCCTGGACATCGCTATTATTCCAGGAATGGATGAGGTGGGAAGACTCTTTTCCAGAGGCGATATCTTCATTCCAGAGATGATGATGGCAGCCAAATGCACCAAAGTCGGTATGGATATCCTCAACCCGATTCTTGCCGGTGGCGATGAAAGGGCCAAGGTCAAAGGAAAAATCGCCATAGGCACCGTGCACGGTGATCTCCATGACATCGGCAAGGATATCGTCATATCCATGATGCAGGGCGCAGGTCTGGAGGTTATCGACCTGGGTGTCGACTGTCCACCGGAGAAGTATTGTGAAGCGGTTGAACAGGGGGCGGACCTGATCGGACTCTCAGCGATCCTCACCACGGTTATACCCAACATGAAAAAGGCTATCGCCATGCTCGAAGAGAAAGGACTGAGAGACAGATGCAAGGTGCTCATTGGAGGAGCGGCGGTAACCCCTCATGCAGTGATCGAAGTGGGCGCCGATGCCTATTGTGAGGATGCCGGAGAAGGGGTCCGCATTGCCAAGGAGTTTATTGGGACAGCCTAAACAACTATCGCCTAAATTCTTAGCCCATGTACTGGTCGCTAGGTGTGTCCACGGAATTGGATTAGTAATAAAAATCTCAAGTCTGATCAAAATCTATTTAATAGAGGTTCTTCCTGATCAGTTGAGAATTGGGACAAATGCTCCTACCGAGAGGGTGCAATCGGCAAGGTTAAGCTTTCGGAAAAATTTGAGCGCGTGGGTGATCAGGAAGAAAGTGAATCTACTTTCTATTCGGTCGAAATAAAGACTCGTGAGATTCAGAAAGTATATCCCACCTTAGTCAACCTTTTTTGTATCGGATTGTTGGCTGGCTCTAATGAGTGCTAATAAATTTGTTTCAGAAAATGCTGTTAATAAGTGAAAACTTTATTGGTGAACTTCCCCTAGTAGGATGAAGACCCCTAAATAGTCAGCCCGGATATCTATCAGAGATATAGTCCTTGTAGTATCTAAGTTCCACATCCTTCTCCTCCACCTGGGCATTTACAACATCACCCATGGAGATAAGACCAATTATATTATTGTTATCAAAAATCGGTAAGTGCCGAATCCTGTTCTTCGTCATGACAGCTCGAACATAATCTAAGTCGTCGTCTTTTCTACCGACTATAAGATCTGTTGACATAATTTTATCGATTGTCACTGATTTGATATCCTCATAATGATTTATAGTTGCCATTAGGACATCTCGTGCACAGATAATCCCAAGTATGTTCTCATTTTTATCAATAACAAGCAATGAACCTATTCGATTGGCAGCAAAAACCAACATTGCATCA
>JABDPQ010000202.1 GCA_013042695.1 Desulfobacterales bacterium
CCTATAAGGACTGGACCGAGATAGACCATCCAGTGTTCGGTATACATTGCCAGTACCTCTTCGAGCACCAGAAAAATCACTGCACCAAGTATTGGTCCAAAAAGCGTTCCAAGTCCGCCGAGAAGTACCATCACCATAAGTTCTCCGGACAATGTCCAGTGCATGAGATTGGGACTGACGTACTCGGTATGGTTTGCCAGCAGCACTCCGGCAAGGCCGGCTCCTGCTCCAGCAATCATAAAACAGATGAGTTTATAACGATACGAGTTGATTCCAAGCGCCTTAATTCTCCTGTCATTGTTACTCGATCCTCTCACTACAAGGCCAAATCGTGAGTTAACCAGTCGATATGAAAGCATCAGAAATGCTATCAGTAGAAAGAGGCAAACGTAATAAAAATGGGTGTCCACAGACAAGTCCAAGCCAGGAATTTGATTTCTTGAATAAAGAGATAAGCCGTCATCCCCGCCATATTTTTCAAGGCCGACACTGAAATAGTAGGTCATTTGGGCAAAAGCGAGAGTAATCATAATGAAATGCATGCCAGTCGTCCGCAAACAGAGCGCTCCAATGATAAGGGCACACAATCCAGAGACAAGGACGGCAACTGGCCAGACGATGAGTCCATTTTCACTGCCAGGGATAAACCCAAGCAGCGGTTCTGCCTCATATCCATGATAATGGAGGATCCCGACCACATAGGCACCAATGCCTACATAAGCGGCATGCCCCAGACTGATAAGACCGCCATATCCGATAAGCAGGTCCAGGCTTACCGCAGCCAACGCGTAAATGAGAATTCGACTGACGAGAGATATGAAGTATTGCTCACCGAAATAGGTTGCCATGAATGGCAGAATGACCAGTACTAAGCCACCGCTCGCGACCACCAATGATGTTCTTGAAAACAAAGACATTAGGAGTGAGCTGGAAACAGCCCTCGCGGTTTCCAAATGAGAATGATCGCCATAAGAATGTATATAGCCATAGAAGCAAGTGAAGCGGCAGCTCCATCAGCGTAAGCATCTGGCAGAAACGATCTAAACAAGATGGGCAGATAGGCTCTTCCTAGAGTATCAACCATTCCAACAAGCAGTGCGCCGATCACTGCTCCGCGAATCGAGCCAATTCCGCCTATGACAATAACCACAAACGTAAGGATCAGAATGGACTCTCCCATGCCCGATTCCACAGCCAGAATAGGCCCAGCCATAACCCCTGCGAGCCCAGCAAGCAAGGTGCCGAGGCCAAAAATCAATGTATATAGCAATCTAATATTGACACCAAGAGCAGCAACCATGGTTCTATTTGAGGCCCCTGCCCTGATCTGCATACCAATCCTGGTATGAGAAAAGAGTATCCATAAAGACAATGCCACTATCAGTCCAACTCCAATCACCGCCAGCCTGTATATTGGGTAGGGAAGTCCCGGCAGCAGTTCAATGCTTCCAGAAAGAAAAGGGGGTACATCCATGAACAGGGGCTGCTTGCCCCAAATAATTCGAGTCAATTCGTTTAAAAAAAGTATCAGACCAAATGTTGCCAGAACCTGGTCAAGGTGCTCACGCCCATACAATTGCCGTAAAATGATAGATTCGACTATCATGCCGGCTAGTGCCGCAGCTGCTAATGCGCCAATAACCCCTAAAAGAAAGGATCCGGTGAAAGAGGCTACTGTTGCTCCAACATAAGCCCCGATCATATAAAAAGATCCATGAGCGAGATTTATCACCCCCATGATGCCAAAAACCAGGGTTAAACCCGCGGACATCAAAAAAAGGGAGATCCCTAACTGAAATCCATTAAGGATTTGTTCAACAAAAAGAAGCATCAAAACCTACCTGATCGCCGGAAAATTAAAAGTGAGCGCCCGGTAATTAAAAACTACATCTTACACTCTGACGCATAAGCATCGACGTGATCACTAAACACTTTTTTAAGCGTCTTGTTGGTGTACTCTCCTTCAGGTGTTTGCACAACTTCTCGAATGTAGAGGTCTTGAATTGGGTGCTGATTGCTGCCAAACGAAAAATTACCCCGCACAGATTCAAAATTGGCCGCCTTCAGCGCAGCCTTGAAGTTATCAAGATTATCAAGGTCTCCGTTCACCGCCTTCAGGGCACTGCCAATCAAACGCGCAGTGTCATAACCTTGACTGGCATACAGAGTTGGCATGCGCCCATAGGTATTCTTGTATGCTTCAACGAATTGCCGATTGGCTTTGTTGTCAATATCATGAGTCCACTGAGAACCATTTTTTACGCCATATGCGGCAGGACCAACTGCTTTTAATATACGCTCATCAAAAGAGAATGCTGGGCCATAAACCGGAATAGTTTCATTAAGTCCTGATTGAGAATATTGTTTCAAAAAATTAATTCCCATTCCTCCAGGTAGAAAAAAGAAAACCGCATCTGGTTTTGCAGCACGAATGCTGGCAATTTCGGCAGCATAGTCAGATTGGCCAAGTTTTGTATAAATCTCACCAGCGAGTTGGCCTTTGTAGTATCTTTTGAAACCGGCAAGATGATCTTTGCCAGCGGGATAATTCGGAGCAATAAGATACACGTTTTGGTGCCCGACTTCAGTGACATATTGTCCGACCACCTCATCAAGATTGTCATTCTGATAAGACACGCTGAAATAGTTGGCACTGCAACCTTTACCGGCAAGCACCGAAGGACCGGCGTTTGCGCTTAAGTAAACGACCTCTCCTCTGACAACTTTTGGTACGACGGCCATAGCAACATTAGAAAAAACGATACCGGTCATTACCTTTATGTTATCTTTCTTGATAAACCTTTCAGCTATTTGTTTTCCTTTCTCCGGTTTTCTGCCGTCATCTTCAACGAGCAGCTCAACAGCTATTCCTCCCAGCTTTCCGCCCTCCTGATCAATTGCGAGCTTGAACCCATCCCTAATGTCTTCTCCAAGATATCCAGCCTTGGTTGAAAGCGTTGTAACCATACCGATTTTCACCGGTTCCGCAGCCATGGCATGAGCAGCAATTGACAAGCAAAAGATACTCATACAGATCACTAATCGTTTCATAAACGTCTCCCTTAATTCTAATTACGTTCAACTCCGGCATAACAATGCCAACTGACACAACTCAATGTATGAAAATAGTAGCGCTGCAGTTGGTGGGCTTTGCCGGAAATTACTCAAGTGCCCAATGAAATAACACAGGCCTCCGAAAACTAGAAGATGGTCTATAAAGTTGCAAGCAAAAAGATGCTTCGAGAATCGCTTGCTTACCAGCAAACAGAAATATTTCGTAAAACTATTTAACAGCTCATCTTTGTTTTCAATGCTGAAGGGGTTATTGTTACGTCATATGTCTGGACCAAGGAAAACATCTTGCATGCAAACGATACATCTAAGACACTCGCATGAACTGGCGGGAAAGGTTGCATGAATGCTCGATTTTTATTACAAAAGGGCCTGCCTTCTTTAGAATAATCGCTGGTAGAAAGTCATTATCGCATAATGCTATGAACGGATTTTTGCTATGAGTAACGCAGATACGAAGAATCGACTAGCGGCCGTTTCTAAACCCCTGTTTGTCATTCCTTCTCATCCAATCTGGCCTGAGCTCTCGAAGAAAGAGGAACAACAGCTAAAAGAGCGAATAGCTGAACTTTTAGAGAAACAAAATGGTGTGCTGCTGGCCCATTATTATACCGATGCTCGATTGCAGGATTTAGCAGAGGCAACAGGCGGGTGCGTTGCGGATTCACTTGAAATGGCTCGATTTGGAACCGAGCATCCTGCTGACACCCTTATCGTTGCAGGGGTAAGGTTTATGGGAGAAACATCGAAAATTCTCAACAACGAAAAGCGTGTGCTGATGCCCGACCTCGGAGCAACATGCTCATTGGATGAAGGATGCCCAGCCGACCAGTTTTCAGAATTTTGTGACCAGTATCCTGACCACACTGTCGTTGTGTATGCCAATACGAGTGCTGCAGTTAAAGCTCGTTCAGATTGGGTAGTCACCTCTGGCATAGCCCTACCAATTATTAAACATCTTTCTGAAAATAATAAACAAATTATTTGGGGGCCGGATAAGCACCTTGGCAGCTACGTGCAGCGTGAAACAGGGGCTGAAATGATCTTTTGGCCGGGTTCGTGCATTGTGCACGAAGAATTTCGCTCCATCGCCCTTGAAAGGGTGCGCAAACTATACCCAGATGCTGCGGTTCTCGTCCATCCTGAATCACCTGAGGCGGTAATCTCTCAGGCCGACGTGGTTGGCTCTACTACTGCTCTGATAGAGGCAGTTGCCTCCTTACCCAATGACGCTTTTATTGTCGCAACAGATAAAGGTATATTTAGCAAAATGAAAAAGGTTGCTCCCAGCAAAACATTAATCGAAGCTCCAACAGAAGGAGAAGGTGCAACCTGTCAAAGCTGTGCGCGCTGTCCCTGGATGGGCATGAACTCATTACAAAATCTACTCGAAGTTCTTGAAAATGGAAAAAATGAAGTATTTGTGCAAGCCGACCTTGCGGCGAAAGCGAGAATTCCCATCCAAAGAATGCTTGATTTTGCTCAACAAATGATCAAGCGCTAAATGATTCATAAGAGATCAACGGCGATTTGAGTAATTTTCAACTCGACGTTATCTTTACAAGCATCTGCAGCCTAGTTACCAGTCCTTCTTGCCAGTTCCCGAGCAGTCCCGCCTCTGCCTTATGCCATGAAACCCATGTGATGGATGTTTGATTTCATCTTGTCACTGCTCTGTCCCTGATGTCACCTTTCGTAATCCAAGCCAGCAACGGTATTGCTCAGTCAAGGAATGCCAGGAATATCTATCTGTCAGATTTCTACTTGTTGATAGAGAAAGTGACGGTTTGCAGCATAATAATTCCTTTAAGTGTTCGAAAAGCATTCCATCTTCATAGAGATAAGCCCCATCGAATAGTTCCTGATAAGAGAGTCTAGCAGGTAAAACAGGGACACATCCTGCTCTTACTGCCTCAAGAACGGCAATGCCATAAAATTCATGAAGCGCAGTTGAGACCACAATGTTTCCTTGTACAAGGAGCTTATAATATGCAATCCGATCTTCAATGTACCCGAAGTGAATTATGTTTTTATCAAAAATCTTTTTAGCGTCGTCAAAACAGGCTGGCTGTCGTGAAAAGCTTTGTCCGAGAACTGCAAGCCTGAAACCTATTCCCTCTTCTTGTAATCGAGAAAGAATTTCAAAAAATTCTTCCGGGTTCTTATCGTGCTCCCACCGATGATTCCAGATGATGAGCGGATTATGGTCATTCTTCTCCAATACAGACAGACGATCAAGTTCTTTAAAATCAATGCCCGGATAGAGGGTTACGCTCTTTTTTTCAATTCGATCAACCTCCACTCCAACATCCATGTCAATGGCCTTTCTGGTGTAATCACGACATTGTGCCAGAAAATTTATCCTGTTGAAATGTGAATTGAAGGCAACAAAATCAGCAACAAGAGCAGCTGTGAAATTTATCGCAGTGAATTGATGGTTACTCTTCTTAGGCAATATACCTGGATAACTGAATTGATTTTCATGAAAATACAGCAGATATTTACATGAGTGATTCCAATTTTTTACTGAAACGATCAACGCCTTAAATACAGCTACATCAATAAATGTTGAAAACAGTACCGCATCAAAAAATCTTTCGGAGATTTCCATCTCATCAATTTGTCTTACAAACCACGGCGCTGAAAGCTGCATTCGCATTTTCCATTTCCTGGCTGGCAGGCTCAAGATCGTATACTCTGCTGGGACGTTGTCAATAAGCCCCTCAATAAACTGCTGGTGAGAGCCTCCATAATAAGGCTCAACAACAAGTATTCTTTTATGTGACATGACGAGATAAAATGTAGGATATGCGTATTATCACGAGCAACCTAAAAGTATTCGTTTGCCCGCATTCTCCTATGCTACCTGCTGCCCATGTATCAGGTAGAAGGGTTATGGCAACACGATAACCTTTAGCGTTACCCTACAGTGGATTTAAATGAAGTCGCAATGGTGCACTTGGAATGCGTTTTCTTAATAGAGATGTAAAAAGCCGGCAATAGACCAGCAATAGAGGTCAACCTATGTTTTCAAAAGTTTGTTCTTGACTATATAATCCCAGAGCATGTCTGCTGCCTTAATCTTTGAGGTATGGGGCAACTCGGTAACTCCGTTGTGATCTATCAGAACAAGTTGATTACTATCCACTTCAAACCCACTTTGAGCGGAGGCAATGTTATTAACAGCTATGAGTGCAAGATTTTTCTTCTCAAGTTTCTTTCGACCCTGTTTTTCAAGATCAGAGCTCTCAGCGGCAAACCCTACAAGCAGCTGCTTTTTAGGATCACAGCGAGCACCGAGTGCTTGAAGGATATCAGGATTTGGAACCAGCTTGATTGTCAGTGTTGCATCGTCTTTTTTAATCTTCTCTAAATGATGTTCAGCACTTTTAAAATCACTAACGGCTGCAGCTTTGATGATAACACTGGAATTGGAAAATTCGCTCATTACAGCATCATACATCTGTTGGGCTGAGACAACGGGAATTACGCGAACGCCAGCCGGCCAGTCAAGAGAAGTCGGTCCAGTGACAAGTGTAACCTCGGCTCCACGTCTAAACGCCGCTCGAGCAATAGCAAAACCCATCTTGCCTGATGAACGGTTGCTGATAAATCGTGCAGGATCATAACGCTCTCTGGTTGGTCCGGCTGTAACAAGAACATTTTGACCTTTAAGATCACCATCAGAAAGTTCTTTTAAAAGATATTCTGATACCTGATGCCAATCTGGCAGACGCCCTTTCCCATAATCCCCACAGGCCATATTTCCGCACTCAGGTTCGATCACCTTGTATCCAAGAGTCTTTACTATCTCGATATTTTTCTGCGTTGCAGGGTGTTCATACATTTTCACATTCATAGCAGGACAAATGAGAACGGGGATATCAGCTGCCAATATTGTCGTTGTCAGCAGATCATCAGCAAAGCCGTAAGTCAAACGTGCTATAGTCTGGGCGGTCGCTGGTGCAACAATGATACAATCAGCCTCACGGCTTAAACCAATATGACTTATGGTTCCTTCTTCTTCGGCACTAAACATATTGGTAAGAACCCGCCGCCCGGATAGAGAAGAAAACGTCAGAGACGTGACAAATCTTTTCGCAGATTCAGTCATAACAACATCAACTTCGGCTTCTTCCTGGGCAAGCGTACTTACCCATCCAGCCACCTTGAAAGCTGCAATGCTGCCGGTAACCCCTACAATAATCCTCTTTCCCACAAAAGATGTGTGCATGGTCTTGGGGAGGAGAAAGAAAAGCATGCTGTTTTTCAGGCATGCTTTTCTTTCTGATTGTTAGAACGTCTCTCTAGTCCCTGCTACCGCCAAAGAATCTGAGCAACATGAGGAACAAATTGATAAAATCGAGATAGAGAGCAAGGGCACCCATTATCGAACCTTTAACAATGGCCTCTTGTCCTTGTGAAAGTATACCTTCTTCTCCCATTTTTTTTATCTTTTGAACGTCATATGCAGTCAAACCGGTGAAAATGAAGACACCAATCATCGAAATAACCCAATAAACGCCTGGACTTTTAAGAAAAATATTAACTACCGAGGCGATAATGACACCGATAAGCCCCATAAATAGAAACGACCCCCAGCCGGACAGGTCTTTCTTTGTGACCGTTCCGTACATGGCCATAGCGCCAAACATTCCTGCAGTAATCAGGAATGTCCCGGCTATAGAGGCTCCGGTATATCTGAGAAAGATTGTTGAGAAAAAGAGCCCATTGAGCACTGAATAAGCAATAAACAGCGTTGAAGCAGTACTTGCCTGAATCTTATCAATACGGGCAGAGAGAAAAAAGACCAAACCGAGGGTGCCGATAGCGATAACCAGAAATAGTGGCGATCCGATAATTATTTGGGCCAGACCCGACACTGCAGTGCCGTATGCGACGATACCGGTAATTCCAAGTCCGATAGTCATCCAGTTGAACACCTTTGCCAAAAAGATAGAAGAAGCATCCTGTTTGGCTTGACTAATGGTTATTGGCTGAGATCCTGATTGCATAAACAACTCCTTATTATGGTTCTTATTATTAAACTACACGAGTATAAAATAGATATTCATCAAACAATTTCAATAGGCACCATTTCTCCTGAACATAATATATACCGTTCTGATGATAATTTTAACATCTGTCCAAAGAGAGTAATTGAGAATGTACCAATCATCCAAATTTACCCGCTCCTGATAATCCTCAATGTTAGACCTCTTGCCCACCTGCCAGGGACCAGTAATACCAGGTTTCATTGAACAATAGCGCCCAGCACTCTCTTTGTAAAAATCCTGCAATTCTCCTCCAACGATTGGTCTGGCACCAACAACACTCATATCTCCTTTCAATACATTGAAAAACTGAGGAAACTCGTCAAGACTCGTCCTGCGAAGAATTCGACCGATTCTGGTAATTCGGGGATCATTTTTCAACTTGTACGTTTGTTCCCATTCCTCTTTCATCGCCGAATTTTTTTGCAGAAGCCCCTTGAGCTCCTTTTCTGCTCCGACTCTCATTGTACGAAATTTCAAGCAATCAAATTCTTTTCCTGCCGCAGTTATTCTTTTGTGTCGATAAATAATCGACCCGCCATCTTCCAATTTAATCAAGATACTGATAATCAACGTTAGTGGCAGACTCAGGAGGAGAACAAAGAGTGAAAACAATACATCGAAACCTCGTTTCCATTCCGTGTGGGGGTTAAAATTTAACACCAGCATCTTGCCAAGGGATTGAATCTCCGCATGATGGAGACCAAATACATAGAGATCCGGTACAAGAATTATGCGCGCCCCAAGCGATCGGCATTCTCGAAGAATTGAAAAAATCTTTCTTTCGGCACGCATCGGCAGAGCAATATAAACATAGTCAATATCGTTTATTTGCAAGTACTCTGGAAGCATATTTATCTCACCAAGAACAGGTTTACCCATCGCAGTGAGCTCAGGCTCATCAGCTACTTTATCATCAAAAAAGCCCATAATTTCAATACCCGCCCATGGAATAGTATCGAGCTCTTTAACAAGATTTTTCCCAAGATCCCCTGCCCCCGCAATCACCGCCCTGCGGATATTTCTTCCTCTCCGCCGAATGGAGCGCAGGATTTTCCGAGCCCCAAGGTGGATGAAAAATAAAAGAATCGGTGTCGTTGTGGACCAGAGCATAAACACCACCCGCGAATAGCCCTCGGAACTTTTAAAGATAAAGAAGTAGAAGAGAACAAGACCGACAACAGCTCCCCAAGCTTTTAAAATAATCAGAAATTCTGTATAAAATTTCCAACCACGCCAGGATCGATAGAGTTGAAAAGATTGAAAGCTTATCAAACAGAGTACAAACGAAATAATTACCAGTTTCGTGTAATATTCACTCCACGGAACTCTGTACCAATAAACCAAGGCGGACAGATAGCCGACAACGAGAAGGCAGTCAACCAGGTGCAGAATCCTTGCCATGATCGAACTCTGTTCGCGCAGATTTGTGGAAAGCATAAGTTATAGTAACGGTTTTCAAAAGGCAGAGACGATAAAAGAGCTTCAGACAAGCTCTTTACCATTCCACCATCTTTTGTGCATACTCAAATTTGGTATCATCTTTCGTGGGATCCTGCGATAGTGAAGCCCCAAACGATACCCCAGATATTTTAGAACAATTCTTACCACAAAATCACTGATAAGACCATATTTGCGACGTTTACAAAGAAAAGAAATCCCTGATCGCACATATTCTGATCCTTGATTTCGAGCACTTCCGTAGGTCTGGAGCAACCACTTCTCACTGGCATGCAGCACGCCTATATCAAAATAACGCCGAAACTCCTCCGACCAGGAGTAATTATGCGAATGATAGACAGCGGCATCTGCAGCATAGGCGATTTTTCGTCCCTGTTCCAGCAACCTTCCGACGGCACACGTATCTTCTCCGAAAATCAAACCATTTCTGAAATAGTTGATAT
>JABDPQ010000681.1 GCA_013042695.1 Desulfobacterales bacterium
GTCATCAGCTGGATACAATTACTGCCATCCCCCCGGTTTCAAAGGGGTGGAAAACTGCGGGCTGGATCATTCCGTTAGTGATTATCAGCTCTATCGGGCTGATCGCCTATCAAAAAGGGGCAGGTACTGCAGGGGCAAACATACTCTTCTGGATCATGGCAAATGGCATCCCAGCCTCCATAGGAGCGGCACTCGCTTTTGCCCATCCAGCAACCATCGTCAGCGCTTTTGCTGCAGCACCGATAACCAGTCTCACCCCGGTAATCGGAGCAGGATACGTTACTGCTTTTGTACAGGTGATGACACAGCCGCCTGTGGTTCGTGAGTTTGAAACAGTCGCTGATGATATATCATCCTTCACTGGCTGGTGGCGGAACAGGCTACTCAGAATATTTCTGGTATTTCTGCTGACCGGTCTCGGTTCAGCTATCGGTACCTACGTTGGCGGCTATGAAATCATCAAGACCTTGGTCAATTGAGATGTTTTGTTTCACTAACAAGAAAAAAGGGTAACTTTTCATGACTGAAAAAGAAAAACGGGCTACCACTGACCTCAGCAACGCCCAGAAAAAATATTTAAGAGGGTTAGGACACCACCTGACACCGCTCGTTTATATCGGCAGGGAAGGTATTGTTGGAAATGTCATTGAAGCCATCGATAGCGCACTGCTGTCCCACGAACTCGTCAAGGTAAAGATCGTCAACACGAGTTCAGTCAGCAAACATGAGGCGGCAACTCACATACCAGAACAGACAGCAAGCCAGTTGGTGCAACTGATTGGTAAAACCCTGCTGCTCTATAAGAATAACCCCAAAAGAAAAAAGGAAGACCAGATTAAAATACCATAAAACAAGACAATAAGAACTTTACCTAGAAAAAACATTACTAGATCAAAGCTAAGAGTATTTTTCTTGATTTGTGTTCCCTGGCAAGAAATTGCACGTAAACCAACCTATCTCAGCCTCCTCCTGATTGAGATTATTCACCCGATACAACAGTGATGTATCACTTCCATGAGCAAAGATTTAATGATCATGAGACTATACCATAATGGCAGCTCTGCAACGGTGAACACGTGCTATCTTCTGAGCCGCATAAGTTCTCCTTGCTCACCTTTTGATCAATGAATTTGAGTAATGGGGAACGTCAATGGAGATCTAATTCTGAATTGCTCATCGCTTAGACAATTTGCGTGAAAAATGTATAATTACCATCATTGGTACACATAAACGTCAGGCACCCATATACAGTGAGAGACGATTTCGCTTCTTCAGTAGATGATTCAACCAGACGACAGACGGAGGAAATTATGAAAAAAAGTATGATCATTTTAAGTACGTATAGTCCGCTGATGGTTATCGATACGAAGTTAGTCGGTATCGACAGCAACAACATTGATACTCCGCGGGTATGCTCGTTATGCCGTTGCGGTGAATCAAAATTTAAACCGCAATGCGATGGAAGCCATGCACAGGTAGGGTTTGTTGGTGAGCGGGAGGACTCGGAAAAAAAAGAGCTTGAATATTATCAAGGCAGAGATATTACTATCGTTTTTGATCGCTATCTCTGTATGGGGGCCGGCTACTGCGGTGAACTGGAATCGGTATTTGGCACTCATGATGCACCAATATACGAACCAGACGGAGCTCACGTCGATGACATTATTGCCACGATAAAGAAATGCCCATCAGGGGCATTGAGCTATATCATTAATGATGAGCATTTCATTAACTATTACGAAGAAACGCAAATTGTCGTTGAACAAGATGGCCCGCTCAATTGTCAGGGCGAAATCACCCTGATTGATGATCAGGATTCTGATGCGCTTCTTCCTGATGGTGACCATTACACCCTTTGCAGGTGCGGAGGGTCCAAAAAGAAGCCATTCTGCGACGGATCGCATCTGGATAACGGCTTTACAGGTTAAATATTCCCTATTGGGTTTACTTATCGCCAAGGGCCATGTCTTCGAATCAAAAAGAATGGCCCTCGATATTAAAATACGCCTGTATCAGGTTCTTTCCTCAGTTGGGTATTTATTGCGAAACCATTCGCGCCACCCTCCTTTCAAAGCATAGACCTTGGTAAATCCCTGAGACAGTAACTGCCGTGCCACACCGGCACTGGTAGACTCACTTGGTCAAGCGCAATAGAGTACATATGTCTTGTCTTTTAA
>JABDPQ010000684.1 GCA_013042695.1 Desulfobacterales bacterium
TGAGCTTGGCGGCAAAACCGGTACCAGCTAGACCCATAACAAAAAACAGTGCAAGTGCAGCCGACAACATTCTCTTCTTCATGATCACTCTCCTTTTCACAGATTACTTAATTTTGTAGACCAACTCCATTGTTCCTGGATTTCCGAGGACTACCCTATACTCATATCTCCTAATATACTGAGATTAAAACCAACCTCTATTTAAGCATAAACTAACGTACCTGCATTCTGGATATTTGTCAAGAAAGCTCAGTTGATAATCTGTTTGATGTCACGCACAAGAACCGAATGCGGAACATAGCCAGTATATTTTTTAACGACATTACCCTTGCTATTTACCAGAAATGACGTGGGTATTCCATAAACCCCACCGAAATTTCTGGTTACTGAATCGTCCGCCATCATCACAGGATAATTAATACCCTTCTTGGTTACAAGATTTTTAACAACCTTTTCCCCTTGATCAACTGACATGCCAATTACCGAAAAATTCCTCGAGCTGTATTCATTTTGCAGTTCAATGAGATTTGGAATTTCCTGAATGCAGGGGGGACACCAGGTAGCAAAAAAGGTGACAAGCATAGAGGTTCCATTTAATTCTTTACTGTCGACCATCTCTCCTGTAATCACGTCCGGCAGTTTGAAACGCGGCATTGCAGTGGCTGATAAGGCGGATTTTGCAAAAAAGAGAACTATAAAAGTTAAAATAAGTAATGGCAACGCCAATAAATAAGCATGTTTGCGCATGGCTTTTCCTAATTGCTTTGGTATTTCCTGAAATTATGATACCTTTGCCTCACAGAATATTCCATATTGGCACATTGTCAACAAATCTGCCTAAAGGGTTTTAGTAAAATTCTTTTAAGAACCATGTTATAATTACTTATAAACTTTATACACTTACCGAAAGGCTGTCGATATTACGTCATGAAACGTATTCCCGAGCAGCAAAAAACAGAGTTGTGGAAAGATACGAGATCCAGGATGACAGTATGAAATGCACCACCAAAACAACATGCCTCAGTTACGCACCAAAGCTGCTCAGCTTTATTCTTTGCACCGTTCTCTGGGCATCTGCACAGATCACACATGGAGAGCTCATTGACCGGGTGGTTGCAGAAGTAAACGATGAGGTGATAACCCTTTCTGAGGTGGAAGAGGAAGGGCAGGCTTTTTTTCGAAAGATCGCCATGGAGGCGCCGCCACAGGATCGGGATGAAGCAATAGCTCGTGCCCGTGTCGACGTCTTAGACGGTCTCATTGATAAAACCCTTATCAGGCAGGAAGCCGAAAAACAGGAAATTTCTGTCACAGAAGAAGAAATTGATGGTGCTTTCCAACAGATACTTGCTACTGCTGACGTGAGCCGTGACACCTTTCTCGAACAGCTCTATGCGAGCGGTCTCGACGAGGTAACCTACCGAAGCAATTTACAGAGTCAAATACTTCAAAACAAACTGATATCTCGGGATATACGATCAAAAATAATTATCACTGAAGATAGGATTCTTGATTATTATGATGCCCAGTATACGAAGCGGGTAGACGAAGGCAGTTACTACTTGCTCCAGATTGGTGTCAGCTGGGGAGAAACTCAAGCAGCAGAATCTTCTACATCAGCGATTGAAGAAAAGAAAAGTAATGCCAGAAAACAAGTTGAGAGTGTGCACAAACTTGCTCGCAGCGGGCAAGACTTCAGTGAACTTGCTCGTAAGTTTTCAGATCTTCCTTCGGCCGCAGATGGGGGAGATATAGGGGTTTTTCAAGAAGACGACATGGCCTCTTATATGAAAAATGCGGTAATATCCCTTAAACCTGGAGAAATCAGTCCAATCATTGAAACACCAGTCGGATATCAGTTTTTCAAACTCTTATCCACCAGAGAAGGCGGTATTGTTATTCAAGCACCATATGATACTGTCAAGGATGAAATCAGACAGATATTGTTTCAAGAAGCGATGCAATCCGAGTTCAAAAATTGGATAAATGGTATCAAGGAGCGGGCATATATACGAAAGCTATAAAATAGTGAGCGTCCTATGGTCAGTTGCCGACCTTGAATATCATAATGTATATTAATCCATTTCACCTGAGACCGTAGCATGGAAGATAACAGCTATAAATCTGAAGATGAATCCCTTGGAACACTTTTCAGAAAACTGCGCCTGGATCGCTCGCTTGATATCTCCGAAGTTGCCGAAGAAACAAAAATACCTCCCAAAACATTGCGGGCGATGGAGGCCGATGATTATGCCTCTTTGCCTGCTAATGCGTTCTCACGCGGCTTTTATAGCCTCTATGCCAAATCGCTTGACCTCAACCCGATAGAAATTCTTGATCGCTTTGAGTCAGAGCGGGGTGGCGATAGCCAGATAAAAGGGACTGAATCACTCTCGGCACCGAGTTGGCAGGGCAGAAATATTGGTACGATGTCCGAACGCCCATCCATAACACCAGGTTCTCTTATTGGTCTGGCATTGCTGCTGGTTATTATTATTGCGGCAGTCGTCAGCTGGTATGTGGGATATAACCCAGCAACCGATATAAGTAGATGGCTCAGAGGCTTTCAATCTTCTCCCGTCCCCATTGAGCGTGTCGAGGAACAAGCTGATGATGTCGGTCCCAAACAGCAGGAAAGTACAGTTGAAACATCAACTGCTGAACCTGCAGAACAACCTACAGCAGTTGTTAACAACTCAGATAACACTACCTATCAGCTTGTTGCAGAATTCGTCGAGGCAGGCAATATAACCATATCACTTGATGCGAGTCCACCTCAGACAATGCGCTTTTCCGAAGGCAGTATTGAAATGTGGCAGGCCGAAAAAACCATATCTGTGGAAATGGATCCTAATTCAAAAACACAGCTTTACTTCAACGGCGCGATTATTCCACTGCCGCAAGAGAAAGACGGTAAAATTACCATCTCTTTACCGTAAGGCCCACCTTGTAATTGAATGCCAACTATTCACACCGACCTGCCTGCAGTTGTATTGGACTGTCAAGATTATGGCGAGTCCGACAAAATCATTACTTTTTTCTGCGAGGATATCGGCAAGCTAAGCGGAATCGCAAAAGGTGCACATCGGAGTAAAAAACGATTTGTCAACAAACTAGAGCTCTTTTCTTTTTTGTTAATCACCTATTCACGTTCAACCCCGGGAAGTCTGGCAGTAATAAACGATGCCGATCTCATAAACAGCTTCATCACCATCAGATCCTCACAATCCCGCTACCAAGCAGCATCGGTGCTCAGAGAATTCATCCTCCTGGCAACCAGCGAGCAATTAGGTGACGACAATTTGTTGAAGCTCATTCTCTGGGCACTTCATGCGATAGACAAAGGAAGCAAGCATGAAATTGTGATTGTACAATTTCTTGTAAAGCTCTTTGACTGTATTGGGTACCGACCTGATTTTTCGCAGTGTCAAGGCTGCGGAGCAATCTATAAGAAAAAGGCTTCTGCCGTTTTCAGCCCTCAGGCAAGTGGTTTGATCTGCGCCTCATGTATAAGCGGCGGCGGATATTCTGGTCGTCAACTGTCACCCGGCACCATTCAAATGATTGCGGCAACCCAGCATCAGAGGCTTGATAAATTGAGTCGTGTTAAACTTTCCGATGTCATTTTGAGGGAGGCACTTGATAGTTTATATCGCTATAGCCGTTATATTTTTCATAGAGACATCCAGTCCTGGAAGACATTTCTTGGCGGGCAATAAGTATGTATCGTTCGATTCTTTACTAGAGAGCCACTTGCAAAACGCCCTTTAAGTTCAACCTCTACGTTATGCTTAAAATTCTATCCTCGGAATATCAATTATATGCCTGCGGTAAAATTTTTCGCAAACCTTGACTTTGAACGAAAATCATCATTTTGCAAAAGGCTCTATATATAACGGATTTCACCGCTGTATTCAGTAATCACAGAGCCATCATCAAGAGAAAGCTGCAGGCCGCCATCGTTGCTGATGCCGATCACCTTCGCCTCAAACTGCGGCCTCTTCATCACATCGAAGCCAAAGACAACCTGCTTTCCCAGTGAATCGCTCAACTCAATCCAGCGATCGAGCAGGCAATGACGACCGCTGCTTCCAAGCCAGCAACCTTCCATGAGAAAATGCTCTTCCTCAAAACAAAGCAAACCAATGTTCCACTGAAGTTTTGCCAGGAAACGATAGGTGAAAATTTCCAGATCAATTGAGTGTCCCAGATACAATGATAATGAGGTAGCCAGATGTTTCAGTTGATCTGGAAAATCCGTATTATTAACGTTGATGCCAAAACCAATCAGAAAGAACTCCTCTTTGGAGACAGCACCATGAAGGCTCTCGATGAGAAAACCGCCAATTTTCAACCCTTCGACGAGTACGTCATTGATCCAACGGATAACGCTCTTCTTTGCCCCGCTGTCGCGAAGTGTTTCACAGCAGGCGACACCAACTGCAAGCGGCAAGAGCAGACGCGAGCGTGGCAATAACGTATTTACATAGATGATCGAGCCCCAAAGCCCACCAGGCGGTGCATGCCAGGTTCTCGTAAAGCGCCCTTTTGAAGCAGTTAGATAATCAGCTACAATTGTTGTACCGTTGACAACAGAGCGGTTTTCTTGTTCAACCATGGCAATATGATCCCGGGCATGATTCATGGCACGATCAAGACTGGAGTAGCGGCTAATAACCGAGCCCACAAAAGCCCCGTAACGAAAAATCGTTTCACTGACTCCAGGCAAATTGCCGGCGCGCCGCATCGGCAGTTCGAATTCGGTAATATAGGATTTGAGACCGTCAGCTGAGATATGAGGTGTAGCCACAGTGTTACACCGAAAGTCTGAAATAAGACACCAGATGATAAACAATGAACAACGATCGATACCAGATCTGTTTACTTCATGTTATCCCATTCTGCCTTGACACGGGTAATTACTTTCTGGATCAACGGTAATTTTTCCAATGCGCACACACCTATCAGCGGTTTGCCCTGTTCGATGGAAACACCGGGTTTAAAATAAACAGAGTAAATAGCTCCTTCTTCTCCGTTATAGAACACCGGGGTATCACGCTTCATCAAAGACATCGTAAAAACCTCTTCTCCCGGTTTAATAATAACCGACCGTGCTCCTTTTTTTTCGATCCTCGCCTGAATTTCAAGTGAGAAAAAATATTTTGCTTTTTCAGGAGCAAGGAAAAGATACAACACGTCTTGGAGAATATTTTCGATAATTTCTTTCTTTTTTAACGGATGACGAATCGTCATCAGCTTTTCACCCGCCTCAACAAAGTGCCCCTCCAGCTCTGAGTGAAGCTCTGAGACAATACCATGTATCGGGGAGCCAATAATTTTAGGATTTCTTTCACGGGTAATTTGATACAACGGGGTTCCTGGTATATGCATCCACTCTCCGCCAGGCGCCTCAACGCCGGTACCTTTATCAACCTTAAAATTAATAACCCCGGTCTGGGAAGAAAATATATCGATATAATCATAGGGATCTGAACGATACTTTCCCAAAATTTCATCAAAATCTATTTCGTTAGACATCCAAAGCCTTACGTCAGGTTTATTCTTCTAAAATAGTTCAATACCAGCAAACACTCTCAGCTCTTTTGGTATGCTTGCGTATTAATGGCCGCTCTTGCTTTCTTTGACTGCCACGGATTTTGTCATCACGTCAACAATCTTGCAGGCGATGGTATCCGGCCTTACCAAGTGTGAGACATATCGCTTATCCTCAATGATAAAGTGCTCCGAATGCAACGGAGCCAGGGTTTCATAAAGGACCCATTTACCACTGCCCCGCTTTTCACCCGTCTTGTCCTTTAGTATGCAAGAGATGACCACATTATAGACAGGCTGACTGCTGCTGTTTGTCATGGAAAATTCTGCTCTGATTCTTTTTGACTCCTGGTTCAGTTCAAAGCGATAGCTGTCGAGCGTCACCTGGTCTGCAAGCGCTTTTGCATCAGAGCTAGGCTGAATTTCAGGATTGAAAAGGTCAACGACATCAGACGCATCAGCAATTTGCTTGATACCATAACCTATGAGGCACGCGATGATCAGGCACAGCAAGAAATTAGCCCATTGTTTCAGTACCATGGTATATTCTCCTCGATTAAAAGGTCCCATCAATCACAAATGCCAAAATTGGAAACCTTGGTTTATACTTGTATATCTACCTGATGGCAAGCCAATTATCCAGCAGAACAGCCTTCCCTAACCTCGCCATCTTTCAAAACCAGATGACTTCTCATAATTTTCTACTCATTTCTTGTATTTTCCTTTAACCTATTATCATAACACGGATTCCTGAATCACTCTTACAGCTCAGATGATAGTAATCACATAATGAAATCTACATTTCGCTCACTGCCATTTTATTTTCTGCTGGCAGCCATACTCGTGGCGAGCAGCCTATTGCTGATTCCATTTTTTCTCAACACCTTCATCCTGCCTCGCATCCTTGATAAAACAGTCGGAGCTGAGTATACGGCAACCATTCATCGACTCACACCATTCACCCTCAGCGGCAGCTTCAGCGTTGCAGAGGATGCTCGTCACTCAGTCGATATTCCCCTGTTTAAGGCGACCTATAGCATGAGCTCGCTGCTGAACAGACGCCTCTTATCACTCACTATCGATCATGGCACACTGCATCTCTTTAAGCGTGGAGGCAAGTTTGCAATCAATGGAATAACCAACAAATCCTCACAAAGCAGTTCGCAAGAATCTGGCTCTCTTCTCATTTTGCCATTCATGATTGATGTGCTCAATATAAAACAGTTGGGGATCGTATTGCATGAACAACTCAGACCTGACCTGAGGATTACCATTTCTGGCCAGAAGAAGTTTTCCTTTAAGCCCAGCTCGGCTGAAACATACCAGCTCGAAAGCTTTAGCGGCTCATTTGAGCTAAGTGACGCCCTGAGCGGAACGGGCGAATTTTCATTTAAAACCGGTGACAGCGAACACTCCGCCACCTTGAAGCTACAGACAGTCAATCAGCAGATTCTTGATCGTTTTGTTTCAAACCGCTACAGCTACACAATCAATGGTCCTCTTTCAATACTGGCTGCCGTGCGTTTTAACGCCACCAATATGGCAGTAAAAAGCATTGATCTACAGGGTAAAATCCCATCTCTGGAAGCAGAATTCGGCCCCTGGTCTTTCACAAATCCATCAGATGATAGAGCTATTGAATATTGGCTCAGTGGGACACCAACAGATCTCAGCTACTCTGTCCAAACTATTTCTATGGATTCTCCGTTTCATGCTCATGCAGCAATTCAGGGAAGTGCATCTTTTGCTGATGGTATAATTCGTAGTGAAGGTAATGTAATAACCAATATTGAGCTTAAACAGCAAGAAGAAGCTCCATTGTTTCCGCTGATCATTAATTTTGACACCACCATATCAGCTGACAGGTCCTGGAAATTATCTTTTCACGCAGATAGCCAGCCCAAAGTAAAGCCGATTCTCTCGTCAATGAACGTAAATTTAGAGATGCCTGATTTTGAAATGAGCGGCACACTGCAGGGAAGTCCGGTACGGCAGGAAGCAGTTATCAAGCTTACGACCAAACCGTTTGTCATGCATGAGAAAAACACCGAAATCTTTGTTGCAGATGCGGTCTGGCGCACTCAACTGCAAAGAGCAGCAGATACAACTTCGGCCAATTTCTTTGCAGATATCACCGAGGCAACATTACCGTCTCAAGATCTGCTGATGGAAGATATAACGCTTACACTGCCTGTGTCATTTCCACGAGCAGAACAAAAAAAGCATGCTGCCGGCAGCTTTTCAATTGCTGCCACCCATTTTAAGAAAACCCCTCTGTTTTCAATTTCCGCTGAGCTGACACAGCAGGGAAACAGTATCCTTCTTTCTGGAACTGTTCGGTCTCTATTAGAACAAAGTCTTAAGCTTCACTTTGATGGTTCGGCCAACCCGGAGGAAAAAGGAGCTCTTGTGAACTGGGAAATACCTGGTGAGAGCGTCAGTTCTTCTTTATTACCGCAAGCTCTTGGTATTCCTCAGGCACTGTCTATCGATGGTTTGATCGAAGCAAAAGGCAGATTTTCCTACCTCAAAAATAAATTGAGCGGGTCTTTGCAGGCAGCACTCCGTAGTAGTTCAATTACTCACGATGAGATGAATCTGTCTATTGAGGATATCAACTGTGCACTCGACCTGCCGAGCCTTCCCACGCTAACTTCGAGCCCAAGCCAGCTTTGCACGATTGGTAGCGTGGGAATCGGAAATTTGCATTTTTCAGATGCACTCGTCGCCTTTCGCTTGGAAAACGCCAGAACGCTGTTTATTGAAAAGAGTAAGCTAAAATGGTGTCAGGGCACGCTGGAATCTGGCAGTCTCAGGCTGGCACTCGATGATCGGGAAATTGACACGACGCTCTACTGCAATCGCGTGAATTTTGTCGACCTGCTTGGTCAATTTGGTTTTGAGGATATTGAAGGTGAAGGCACTCTCAATGGCAAACTGCCTATCAATCTATCAAAAAAGGGCTTGCATTTTGATGATGGTTTCCTATTTTCAACACCCGGTTCAGGTGGCATAGTGCGTTTTGCCAACACTGAAATATTACGACAGGGAATTGGTACAATAAGTGAAACAGGATACCTCAACTATGCAATGACCGCCCTGGAAGATTTTGCCTATAACTGGACAAAACTCTCATTCAACAGTTCTGGAGATGAGCTGCTTCTCAGTATGGAGCTTGACGGTAAACCTCGTTTGCCACTGCCCTATGGATTTAAAAATGGTATAATGGTCGAAACTGATCAAGGAAGCGGACTGCAATATCCAATTCGTTTGGATGTTAATTTTCGCCTGCCTCTGACCGAGCTCTTTGAAGTTGGTCAGAACCTCCAATCTTTAAAGGAGAACCTGTAAAATGATTTATCTCCATAAGACTGTTTTTTTTCTGTCTGCTGTTTTTTTCGTATGTCAATTTTCGGCATGTACGAGGCATGAAGTTGAGGTTAAACCGGTTGAGATCAAGCCAATCCACATCACCATTGATGTTAATGTTAAAGTTGATCGAGCTCTCGATGACTTTTTCGGGGATATTGATCAAGCCGCTCAAAAAGATGCATCTCAATAATACTGTTATCGGAGGAATATCATGTTAAATCGGAATTATATCCGAATCAGCATTAGTCTTGTCATAGCCCTTTTCATGCTGAGCGGAACCAGCGCTTATACCGCCTCAATCAAAGATAGGATGGTGGCCAGAATTCCTGCCATTAATTCTTTGAAGGACAAAGGGGCAATCGGAGAAAACAATCGTGGGTTTCTCGAATACCGCAGCAGCAGCCAACCGGAAAAAAGTGTTGTCCAAGGTGAAAACAAGGATCGTCAAAGTGTCTATGATGCTATCGCCAAAAAAGAAGGTGTTGACAGCAAACTCGTTGGCCAACGTCGCGCCAAACAAATTCTGTCCATGGGCAGCCCTGGTCACTGGTTCGAAAAGCCTGATGGTAGCTGGTTTAAGAAATAGACGGTTTTAT
>JABDPQ010000205.1 GCA_013042695.1 Desulfobacterales bacterium
CAAACCCGATTAAAGAAATACTTATTGCCACAAGTTCAACGGTACCAGGAGAGGCAACAGCCTCCTACCTGATTGACAGACTTCAGCACTTTTCGCTCACCCTGTCACGGCTTGCTTGCGGCATCCCGATGGGAATGGATATCAAGCACGCAGACAAGTATACCTTAGCAAAGGCCATTGAGAGCCGTTCCAATGCTTCCTGATGACATTTTTCTCTTGTATAAACAGAGATTTTTTCTTGACAGTCCTGCGCATTACTGGTATTCGAAACAGGTTTTATACTTGCCGCTTCAAGCGATCGTAAGTATAGTAACTGAAATTTTTTCTAAGCAGCAATCAGAACGAAACACAGGCGCGTAGCTCAGTGGGAGAGCGCTACCTTGACGTGGTAGATGTCGTGGGTTCAATCCCCTCCGCGCCTACCAGATAAAAAGGCTAAAGGAAGAACGGGCACGTCGACCGTTTACTCTTTAGCCTTTATTTTTCTACGGCAGAAAATATGGTAACAATCGCAGTAAAACTTCAAGCAGGAGAGCCGCTATCGGTTCCTCAAGCCACTAGCGTCAAAGAAGCTTTTGAGCAGCTACTTTCTGGAAAGCAACGTAGGAAAACTATTGCTGCCTATGCCAATGATATCGTGGTTGATTTGGGTGCGAAACTGACTGACGACACTACTCTCGTTCCAGTTCAGACTGACAGTGATAAAGGTCTTGAAATATTGCGCCATTCAACCGCCCATGTGATGGCACATGCTGTTCGAGATCTATTCGGAGATGATGTCAAAGTAGCCATCGGCCCTGCCATTGAGAACGGTTTTTATTACGATTTTCTTCGAGACGAACCATTTAGCCCGGATGATTTTGAGAAAATTGAGCAGCGAATGGCAGAAATTGCCTCCGCTGCCCATCCATTTGTGCGCACAGAGATGGCGAGAAGCGATGCGATAGAGCGCTTCAAAAAACAAGGTGAAAAGTACAAAGTAGAACTGCTCGAAGAATTTGAAGAAGACACCGTTAGTATCTATCAGCAAGGTGATTTCATCGATTTGTGCCGTGGCCCGCATCTACCCGACA
This sequence comes from Desulfobacterales bacterium, assembly GCA_013042695.1. GTDB lineage: Bacteria > Desulfobacterota > Desulfobulbia > Desulfobulbales > Desulfocapsaceae > JABDPQ01. The sequence continues at coordinate 1,074 of JABDPQ010000205.1, forward strand.
CCTCGATAATAAAGGAATTCAAACTGCTGCGTGTTGCTGGAGCCTACTGGCGTGGTGATGAGAACAACGATGTCCTGCAGCGCATCTATGGAACAGTCTTTTTTGATAAAAAGGTTCTTAAAAAACATCTCAACGATCTCGAAGAAGCAAAAAAACGAGATCATCGCAGGCTTGGCAAGGAACTGCAGCTTTTTACAACCCAGGATCAAATTGGTCCCGGTCTGATACTCTGGCAGCCAAAAGGCGCCCAGCTTCGACGCCTGATCGAAGACTACTGGAAAGATGAACATTACCGACACGGTTATGAACTTCTTTATACGCCGCACATCGCTCGTCAGGACCTCTGGAAAACATCCGGACATCTCGATTTCTATTCGGAGAATATGTATGCCCCTATGGAAATCGATAAGGTTAAATACCAGCTCAAACCAATGAACTGCCCATTTCATATTGGGGTCTACAACAGCAACAAGCGCAGCTATCGAGAATTTCCCATCCGCTGGGCGGAGCTGGGTACTGTATATCGCTATGAACGGGCTGGAGCCTTACACGGACTCTTAAGAGTTCGCGGTTTCACTCAAGATGATGCCCATATTTTCTGTCGACAAGACCAGCTCGATGAGGAGATATACAATATTATTGATCTTAATCTCCATATACTCAAGAGATTTGGTTTCTCAGATTATGATATCTACCTGTCAACCAGACCGGAGAAATCTGTTGGAACTGACAGTAATTGGGAACAGTCCACAGAGGCTTTGAAAAAAGCATTAGAGAAAAAGGGTCTTTCTTATGCAATTGACCCGGGAGAAGGAGTCTTCTACGGCCCGAAGATTGATATTAAGATTAAAGATCAGCTGGGCAGATCCTGGCAGTGTTCGACCATTCAGGTTGACTTCAATCTACCCGAACGCTTTGATGTCAAATACACCGGTTCAGATAATAACGACCATCGACCGATCATGATCCATCGTGCACTCATGGGTTCACTCGAACGTTTTGTCGGCGTCTTGATTGAACATTATGCCGGCGTTTTCCCATTATGGTTTGCTCCGACTCAGGCACGTATTATGAATATAACGGACGATCAGGCAGAATATTGCCAAAAAGTTTATAATAAATTAAGAAAATCAGGGGTTCGTGTCGAAAAAGATTTGCGAAATGAGAAGTTGAATTATAAGATTCGCGAGGCCCAGATGGAAAAGATACATTATATGCTCATTATTGGCGAAAAAGAGAAAGAAAGCAGCACCGTAACCGTGCGTTTGCGTGATGGCAAAAACCTGCCGCCAATGAGTATTGATGAATTTGCTGCCAAAATCAAAGAAGAAGTACGAGAAGGCCGCGGCATATAATGTGTTTTCGCAAGAATGGCTTTCATATCGTTGAAATTGCGATGGATGCCGTATAACAGGTTCGTAGATTAAAGGAGGTCCGATATTAAAAGACGAGGAAAGGGAGCCCCAGTTCAACGAGAAGAGAAGGCTGTAATCAATGATGCCATTAGCCATGCCAAGGTAAGATTGATTGGTTCAGATGGTAGCCAGATGGGCGTAATTAGTGCCAATGAAGCTCGTGAGCGGGCTTACGATGAGGGCCTTGATCTTGTCGAAGTTTCAGCAAATGCAGATCCACCAGTCTGCCGAATCATGAACTACGACAAATTTCGCTACGAACAGAAGAAAAAACTGCAGGAAGCCAAGAAAAAACAAACAACAATTGAAACAAAAGAGATCAAATTCCGTCCCAAAACTGAGGAACACGATCTCAATTTTAAGATCAAAAATATCAAAAAGTTTCTTGGCCAAAAAAATAAAGTTAAAATCACCATGCGCTTCAGAGGGCGGGAAATTGTTTACTCACAAACAATCGGTCTTGAAGCGATGAATAAAATTGCTGAGAGTCTTGAGGAAGATGCCACCATTTTGCAGCCCCCGAGCATGGAAGGGCGCCAGATGGTAATGTTCGTCGGACCAAAAATTCAAAAATAGAGGTTTCCCGCCGGAGACAGAGGATAAAGACGCCCTACCCACTGTCAAATTACCGCTGTCCCGGCACGTTATAGAGTATGTAGAGGAGTGTACCGTTATGCCCAAGATGAAGACCAACAGAGGTGCTGCCAAACGCTTTTCCAAAACGGGATCCGGCAAGATCAAGCGTAATAAAGCCTTTAGCAGTCATATTCTGACCAAAAAATCGACAAAAAGAAAACGTAATTTAAGAAAAGGAGATCTTGTTGATAGTTCCAATGCCAAGGCTATCAAAAAGATATTGCCCTATATGTAACACATCCATTTCCGGATTTTGCAGACCGGAATTGAGCAGTTAGAAAGGAGTATAAAAATGCCTAGAGTAACACGAGGTTTCAAGGCACGTCGGAGAAGAAATCGTGTTTTGAAGCTTGCCAAAGGATACAGAGGCGGCCGCCATAAGCTCTTTCGTACGGCCAAGGAAGCAGTTGACCGTGCATTAGCCTACGCATATCGGGATCGCCGCACCAAGAAGCGGGACTTTCGTCGGTTGTGGATTACCAGAATTAATGCCGCCGCAAATAATAACGATACCAGCTACAGCCAGTTTATGGGTGGTTTGAGAAAAGCCGGTGTTGAGCTCGATCGCAAGGTACTTGCCAACATGGCTATCCTTGACCCAAACGCTTTTTCAGAAGTGGTCAAAATCGCAGCCAAAGCTAACGCTTAAGCCTGACCATACTTCTTTTTTTTGTATGCCGGTTGCGGTTCTCGATGATCGTAACCGGCATGCTGTTTTATTGATCCTTACGTTATCGAAATGTTATGGAGCAGGAGCTTGAAAAGCTAAACCATGAGGCTGTTGAGGCCCTTGACAATGTATGTAATCACGACCAGCTGGAGGCATTCCGCATCAAATATCTTGGCAGGAATGGTCAACTCAACTCGGCTATGCGTCGACTCGGTTCGGTCGGTAAACAAGATAGACCTCGCCTCGGTAAACTGGCGAATACAATTAAGACATCCCTTGAAGACGCCTTTGTAAACAAACAGCACGTTATATTGACAACGGCTGCCTCGACTGACTCAACTACCCCAGATTTAAGCATGCCGGGAAGACGGGCTGCCTATGGCAAACTCCATCCCATCACGCAAATTATGGAAGAGGTCTGTTCTATTTTTGCAAACATGGGATTTTCTATTGCAGAAGGACCAGACATTGAGCTTGATTACTACAATTTTGAGGCATTGAATATCCCGGCACACCACCCCGCTCGGGATATGCACGACACTTTCTACATCAGTGACTCGGTCTTATTGCGAACCCATACCTCGCCAATGCAGGCAAGAGTAATGGAAGCTCAACAGCCACCATTGAGACTCATTGCCCCAGGGAAAGTCTATCGCTGCGACTCTGACATTACCCACACCCCGATGTTCCATCAAGTTGAAGGGTTCCTGGTAGATACTAAAGTATCGTTTGCCGATCTCAAAGGTGTACTGAGTGTTTTTACGCAAAAGATTTTTGAAAAAGATATTCCACTGCGATTCAGACCCAGCTTTTTCCCATTTACCGAACCCAGTGCAGAAGTTGATATCGCCTGTGTCATTTGCGGTGGTGATGGGTGCCGTGTTTGCAAAAAGACAGGTTGGCTTGAAATTCTCGGTGCCGGGATGATTGACCCTGAAGTATTCAAGATGGTTGGTTACGACCCTGAAATTTACAGCGGTTTCGCATTCGGTCTCGGTGTTGAGAGAATTGCCATGTTGAAATATGGCATAGACGATATCAGGCTCTATTATGAAAACGACCTTCGTTTTCTCTCCCAGTTCTAACGAAGTTCAGATCACAGACTACCATGAAGTTTACATTAAACTGGTTACAGCAGTATGTTCAGCTCCATAGCATTGCTCCAGGAAAACTGGCCGATGACCTGACTATGCTCGGTCTGGAGGTCGACTCAGTAGATCCGCTCTATGAAGAACTGAGCGGATTATTAACAGCTAAAGTCATCTCCGTTACGCCGCACCCAAATGCAGACAAACTCACCCTCTGCCAGGTTGAAGCAGGTGGTAATACATTACAGGTCGTTTGCGGTGCTCCTAATGTTCGAAAAGATTTCTGTGGCGTTATTGCACTGCCCGGTATGATCCTGCCGGGCAACATTAAGATCAAAAAATCAAAGGTCAGAGGCGTTGAATCCCAGGGCATGCTCTGCTCAGAACGAGAACTCGGCCTTAGTGAAGAACATACCGGCATTCTGGAATTGCCTGATGACACCCAACATGGTCAATCATTTCTCGAGGTATCCGGCCTCAGAGATATGCTCATAGAGGTGGACCTGACGCCCAACCGTCCGGATTGCGCCTCCGTTATCGGTATTGCCCGTGAAGTTGCCGGAATATACCGAACACAGTTGTCAATTCCTTTTGAAAACATTGCATATAAACAAGCCAGCTCATCATTTTCTGTTGAGGTTGATAA
>JABDPQ010000685.1 GCA_013042695.1 Desulfobacterales bacterium
GGATGATAGCAGGTATGAACTTTCTCAAAAGCTGACGGTTTTCCCGGTTCATTTGGGATGATCGTCTCAATATCATACCCCTGAATAACACTGGAATTATCTTTAAAGGCAATGATTGAACCTTCGGGATTTGCCTTGAGCGTATCTGCGACCAAGCCAAATAAGGTGCCTTCCTGTTCGACCCCGTCGATAAGCTGTCGGCCTTTGAAAAAACCATGGCGTGAATGTTCGGAATTGGCATTGTTCAAATCCATGATTTCGACAATGGTAGGGTTGCGATCATGTTTTTTGACAAAATAGTCAAAATAAAAATTCCGGTCCCATTCATCCATGGAAATACCGGGGATTTCAAGCAGAGCGTCCGGGCCTTTGGCTATCATGTCCACCTCATAGACGTTTTCAGGCTCTACTCCAGTCTCAAATGTTTGAAGAGGCTCATGGTATTGGCACTCAGTCATCCGGTCATGATGGGAATGAACAAACAGTTCCGCATCCTCGTCATCTGCTACCCTGTATCTTCTTGAGCGTTCCAGCCTGGTGATGCATTCAAGGCCGGTTGCCTGGCAAATTGAAACCATATTTGACGACCAGGCAGTTGCAAAATTAAGCCGTGGCCCCACCTCGACGATGTTCTCTCCGTTAAGCTTTGAAAAATCAGAAACACTGCTGACGAGAAAACCTTCTGCCAGTATCAACCTCAAACATTCCATCTCATCTGGTGCCAGTGTATGTGATGATTCAATATTGAAACAGTACTCAAGCGATTCATCAATACGACGATAGAGCTGAATTACGACTGACTGCATATCAACACCCTCAATATCAGATCTTTTTATGGGAAATCAAACAGATAGAAATCTCGCAGAAGTTGTCTGTTTTACCTCACAGCTTCCGTCCAAAAGACTAGCATTAAACGGGCAAAATGTCCCCAGGAAAGTTATCGGCTGGTCATTGAATACCTGCTGTAAAAACTCTTTTATTCATCAGCAATAAGTGCTTGCTTTGTCTTTGCTGCATTTCATGCTATTCTTGCCTGAATAGGAGAACGATCTTTGCCAGAAAAACATTAGTTACCAGGGAGGCTACATGTTGCAGAAACAGGAAACGCAAGCACTTTTGTCAAAAAAAGAGCGGGTTGTCTGTCAAGACCTTGCTGCCATGGAAATCGTTTTGATCAGTCAGCGAGCTGAGGCGTTATTGCTGCTCGATGAGGGGTTCTCCCATGCAGAGGCTGCTCATGAGAGCGGTCTTAGTATCGGCCAGGTACGCTATGCATTGAGGACGTTCAGATCGAAGGGCCTTGCCTTTTTTCCAAAAGCTCCAGCACCTGAAATTGATCTCGAAGTCCCTGCACAACCAAAGGCCATTGCTGAAAAAGCCGAACGCAAAAAAGCAAAGAAGGCGGCAAAGAAAAAAAGTCCGGTGACCAAAAAGAAGAAGAAAAAAAAGAAAGATAAAAACAAAGCAAAAAAGGCAGAGAAAAAACTGCTTAAGAGTAAAAAAGACAAGAAAGGGAAAAAAAACAGTAAGAAAAAGTAGAGATCACCTCAAGAGAATCAGAAATTCACCTATTCGCGAACACACTATCGGCAAAATGATGTCTTGATAATCTATGCTTTGATGCTGGAATAATTGTTTTATTGAGCCACTTGCAAAACGCCCTTTTCGTTCAACCTCTACGTTATGCTTAAATTTTTATCCTCGGAATAGCAATTATATGCCTGCGGTAAAAATTTTTCGCAGGCCTTGACTTTGAACAAAAATCATCATTTTGCAAAAGGCTCTTATTGACAATCTTTAATCTCCCATACACTCCTGGCTCCGGTATCGACAATGGCAGCCTGCCTCGACAAATTTGTCGATTCTTCAGTATCTCAAATCAATAGCGTATACGCCTTACATGATCAATCAACTGGTGCATATAATGAATACACGGCGCTTTTTAAATTTTTACAACGATGTGGTACATTTTGTGTATGGTAATTCTGGATAGACTGAAGTTTCAGCTCACTACTAATGAAAACCTAACAGGAGAACCGGATGAAAAGAATTGCACTGCTGATTACCTTAATCCTGCTTATTGCCCCACAGGCCTTTGCCAGCAGCAAAACGTATGGCAAGGGAGTACAGGTCAAAGAAGTTACCGCTGTTTCGGCCATACTCGACAATCCAGATGATTTTATTGGTAAAACAGTCCGGATCGAAGGAATGATCATAGAAGTCTGTGCCAAGCGAGGATGCTGGGTCTACGTGGCTGGAGACCGTCAGGGAGAAAAAATTCAGGTAAAAGTTACCGATGGCGAAATTGTTTTTCCAATGAGTGCTTCAGGCAGAATGGGTGTTGTTGAGGGTGTTGTCGAAGAGTTGAAACTTTCCCGCGAGCAGATGATCAAATACCTGCAGCATCTAGCCGAAGAAAAAGGACAGCCTTTTGATCCTTCTACGGTGAAGGACGAACGAATGATCCGGCTTGTTGGTATCGGTGCAGAGATAGAAGGTTAGAGAAGAGGCCGGAGCCATGAAATGGCGCAAGTGGAATACGATCATCCATCGTGATCTCGGCTATCTCTGTTTTGGTCTGACGATTATTTATGTGATATCAGGGGTAGCTGTGAATCATATTCAAGATTGGAACCCAACCTATGCCATTGAAAAAAATACGATTAAAATAGATCTTGCAGAAATAGATAATTCTGATGCTCAGATGCTCACGAAAGCTGTCCTTGAGCAGATTGGAGAAACAGCACCGCTGAAAAACATCTACCAAGTCGACTCAAATACGCTGAAGATCTTTGTCGAGAATAACAATCTTACGGTAAACATCGCTGAGCATATGGTTTACCAGGAAAAATCAAAAAAACGAAAACTATTATACCAAGCAAACTTTCTGCATTTAAATCATCCGAAGAAACTTTGGACCTGGTTTGCCGATCTTTATGCGGTCGCTCTTGGCTTACTCGCCATCACCGGAATATTCGTTCTCAAAGGAAAAAAGGGAATTGCCGGCAGAGGTTTATGGCTGGTTGGAACCGGCTTTATCATTCCCCTTGTTTTTCTCTGGCTCTACAGCTGAATTGGGATGGCATCATACTCAAAGTTACATACTCAAAGTTACGATGTTTTTTAGAACCAGGAAAACCATCTATCACAGCTCTGTCAACGAACACTTCTGTATCCGTTGACATCTCCTCTTGGCGAAAAAACAATCTGCCATACCTGAATATATCGTGCCCTAAAACCGCCAGCTGATGACAGCAGATAATATCTCCACATTCTACGGAACGTCTCTCCATAGGTGTGCTTAATTTTGTCCCAGCCTGCTTCAAAATTTCGATACCATGACATTACAGTCTTATCATAATCGACATTCAGGTTTTGCCAATCCTCCATAATAAAGCGTGCTTCTGTTACCTCACTTAGCAGTCTGATAGATGGCAGCATGCCATTTGGGAAAATATATTTGTCAAGCCAGGGATCACATGACGTGGTCGTCCTGTTTGAGCCGATTGTATGCAGCAGAAAGAGACCATCTTCTCTGAGTGTGCGATTTACCACATTGATAAACGCTTTATAATTTTTATAGCCGACATGTTCAAACATACCGACGGAGGCAACCGCATCAAAACTGCCAGACACGTCGCGATAATCCTGAAGGCGTATTTCCACCGGCAATCCGTTGCAGCGCTCTTTGGCAATTTTTGCCTGTTCTTGCGATACCGTCAGGCCTACGGCTTCAACACCGAAATTGCGGGCAGCATAAAGCACCAGGCTTCCCCAGCCGCAGCCGATATCAAGCATTCGCATGCCTGGTTTTAGTAAAAGCTTCCGACAAATGAGTTCGAGCTTGGCTTCCTGGGCTTCATCGAGATTATGAGCATGCCGCCAATATGCGCAGCTGTATGCCATGTATGGATCAAGCATCAGCGTAAAAAGATCATTTCCTGCGTCATAATGATGTTCACCAATCTTGAAGGCATGGCGTTTGCCCTGGCAATTGAAAATACGGTATTTTAGTTTTCTTAAGGTATCTGGAATCTTTTTGCAAAAATTCTGATCGAGCTTGCGACGTAGAATTTTAAAAATGACCTGATCAAGGGCAGCGCAGTCCCACCATCCCTTCATATAGGATTCTCCAAAGCCCAGAGAGCCGCCACGTAAGACAGACCCATAGAATCGGTGATCCTTCACCTGGATATCCCATGGTCTGTCACCATTAATAACGATATCTGCTTCGAGGAATACTTTCGTCAGGTAGCTTTTTGCAAAGTTATAAAGACGTTTTTTTAGATCAACCTTACCGACGTTATTGAAAATACTATCATCATAATACATAAGCTCTCATCTCCTCCACCACTGGCGACCAAACCTTTAATAAACAGCGTTTTGCTGC
>JABDPQ010000689.1 GCA_013042695.1 Desulfobacterales bacterium
CCATAGTGCAGGCATTTTTCTTCTGTCTTGGTTGTTTCTACAAATTGAACACAGAGTGCTTTAAAATCATCGAGTTTGCCGTCCTGAACCTTAAAATAGGGTACAAGCGTACAACATGTATCTTGAGTTGCCATCGTGTCCTCCGGTTACGTAATTTGTTGGGAAATTGGTTTCTGACTTGTTTCATTGTTGTAAAACAGTAATAATATTATTATTAATTCGAAATGGGAATTGTCAATATTTATGGCATATTATACTATGTTTCGTAGCAGCTTATATCATGAAACTCTGAAATGGTTTCTGGCCAGCGTTTCTATACCGGTTAATAATTAGTCGTGCTATATTCTGGTTCTTCGACTAATTTTACACCTTCGTGTTAAGAGATTAGGCGAAACTACTTTTCAGAAGTTCGGGGACGCTGAGAATGCTCGATACAAATCCCCTTTCATCGGTTAGGATCTTAACACGAAGGCTCTGGATGACAAGGACTTAAACTCTTAAGGTCTGGCAGCAAGGAATTTCTATGAATCTCAACGATCCTTTTGGCCGCATGGCAAGAAAGCATCAGAGAGGGTACGAAATGATGCGTGATGTCATGCATAAAGGTGGCGTCGATACCCCTCACGCCGCTCAGGAGATCATTAGGCAGTCGAAAACACGTGCGGTGAAATTCCTGGCTATTGGGTTTGTTCTCTTCCTGCTGGTTATCTGGTTGGTGCCTCAGGCATTTATGTTGGCTTTTTGCCTGCTCCTCTTTTTGGTTCTTTGGGTTATCACCTCGACGATTAACGGTAAACGATATATCGAACGCTATATTGATGAAGAGCTGAAATAAGCAAATCAGATCAGCGTGTATCTCAGCTCACTAATGGGTAAGGCTTATGCAAACTCCGGTAGCCTGAGTCGTTGCCGGAAAAGCTCCGTCTTATCATTGCTCATTGCAGATTGTCCCGCATCTTCATCGTTTATCCGCAGTAAGGCAGGGTCAGCCTCCAAACAAAGAAAGTAGAACCCCTGCAGATACTGCAGAGCCAATAACACCGGCAACGTTTGGCCCCATGGCATGCATGAGCAGAAAATTGGTGGGTTCCTCTTTCTGGCCGACGACTTGGGAAACCCTGGCTGCCATGGGAACAGCAGAGACCCCTGCGGAGCCAATCAGTGGATTAATTTTCACATTCATTACTTTGTTCATGATCTTGGCAATCAGGACCCCTGAGGCAGTGCCAATTGCAAAGGCAATTATGCCGAGTGTCAGTATTGCCAGGGTCTCCACCTTGAGAAACTGCTCTGCCGTGGCCGTAGCACCAACAGTTACTCCAAGGAAAATAGTAATTATGTTTATCAAGGCATTTTTAGCTGTGTCTTCAAGTCGTCCAACCACTCCGCACTCTCTGAAGAGATTTCCAAGCATAAGCATGCCGACAAGTGTCGCTGCAGGAGGCACGATCAGTGAAACAACGATTGTAACGATAATGGGAAAGAGAATTTTCTCTTTTTTAGGGACATGCCGCAGCTGCTCCATTTTAATGATTCGCTCTTTTTTCGTGGTTAGCAGGCGCATAATGGGAGGTTGAATTATCGGGACCAGCGCCATATAGGAATAGGCGGCAATCGCTATGGCACCAAGGAGGTGCGGGGCAAGTTTTGAGGAGAGAAATATTGCGGTAGGGCCGTCGGCTCCTCCTATAATACCTATAGAAGCCGCTTCCTGTGCGGTGAAGAGTCCGGATCCAATGGCTCCCATAAAGGTAACAAAGATACCGAACTGTGCAGCTGCACCGAGCAGCAGTGACTTAGGGTTGGCAATCAGCGGGCCGAAATCCGTCATTGCACCGACACCAAGAAAAATAAGCGGAGGAAATATGCCCAGATGATCTCCTTGAAACAGATAGTAAAGGAGCCCACCCGGCTCAACGGTATGAATGACCTCTTCGGTAATTTCCATTATCGGTGGTGCCATTAATCCGGCAAATGGCAGATTGGTGAGCAGCACTCCGAAGGCAATCGGAACGAGCAGCAGAGGCTCAAAACCTTTGACAATTGCCAAATACAAGAGCAGGCAGGAGATTGCCATCATCAGTACAACACCGAAATTCAGTCCATAAAAACCGGTACTCTGTAAAAATTGAAAAAATGCATCAAGCATAGCGTACCTCCCGCTTGATTATGAGATGACTATGAGCAGATCGCCTGAATTAACGGAAGCGCCAACGGCAACATGGATTTCACTGATTACACCGTCGCAGGGGGCCATAATTTCATTTTCCATTTTCATTGCTTCCAGGATGAGCAGAGCCTCTCCACGCACAACGGTATCTCCCTCGGCGGCTTTTACCTCAAGAATAGTTCCCGGCATTGCTGCCGTAATAATGCCAGAGGCCTCATCATTGGCATCCGGTTTTGGATTGCTGGCAGCTGTTGACTTGCTTTGGGGGATCGGTTTTGGTGCTGGAGGTTTTGCCTGTTCTGGCGGTGCTGTGATGGCAGGAGCACTCGCACTGGTTTCCTGTAATTCCTCAATGGCCACCTTATATTCATTTCCGTTTACAAGAACTCGAAATTGTCTCATAACGCTAACCTCCCCAATCCCTACAATGAATTATTCATATGCTCAGCAAGTCCGGCTTTATGCCAGGCTGTTGAAGACGCTTCCACCTTTTCAATATTTCTGATGACAATATTGCTGACCGAGGTCTTTAATTGCACGGCCAGTGCGGTGCTGATGGCGGCAACGATTTCCTCATCTTGCAGCACATTATCAGCAGCAGCAACTTTTTCCTCGGCAGCAACAAGACGCTTTGCCTGCTGTCTTTTCACAGCCTTTTCCGCTGTCAATTTGGCCATGATTCCTATAATAAACTGCAGAATAATCAGAGAGATAAAAGTAATTCCCATTCCCAATGCCGTTGTTATCAAACCGGCAACCACTCTCTGAGTTGTTGTAAGGGCTTTCATGGCCCCCGGGTCGGCAAATTTCGTTAAGAGCTCTACTGTATCCATACCTGTGTCTCCCTGCTAAAGCGGCATGTTACCATGTTTTTTCGCTGGTCTTTTCTCTCTTTTGCCTTCCAACATATTAAAGGCGTCAATGACTCGCTGTCGCGTGGCCTGCGGCTCAATGATATCGTCGACAAATCCTCGTTCAGCGGCCTTGTATGGTGTGGCGAATTCTGCAGCATATTCTTCAAGTATTTGCCGGCGGGTCTCTTCCTTGTCTTCTGCCTTATCAATCTCCTTCTTGAAGATAATATTAACCGCTCCATCAGATCCCATAACGGCGATTTCTGCTGTTGGCCAGGCAAAAACCATATCTGCCCCAAGGGACTTGGAACACATGGCGACATAGGCGCCGCCATAGGCCTTTCTTGTTATCAGCGTCAACTTGGGGACGGTTGCCTCACTGAATGCATAGAGAATCTTGGCACCATGCCTGATGATGCCACCATATTCCTGGGTCGTTCCCGGCAGAAACCCAGGAACATCAACAATGGTCATGAGAGGGATGTTGAAGGCATTGCAACTCCTGATAAAACGAGCGGCCTTATCTCCAGCATCCATATCCAGGCAACCAGCCATTACCTGCGGCTGGTTGGCGACAATGCCGATGGCCCTGCCGTTGATTCTGGCAAAACCGGTAACCAGATTTTTAGCAAAATAGGGCTGGTATTCCATAAAGTCTCCACCGTCAATAATCGGTTTAACGACTTCATGTATGTCATACGGTTTATTTGGACTGTCTGGAATCAGTTCATTGAGATGTTCAATTTGGCGGTTGAGATCTTCCGCCAAGGCGCCGCGAGGAGCGCTTTCCATGTTGTTGGAAGGGAGAAAACCCAGCAATCTGCGGATAGCATCAAGACAATCGCGGTCGGAATTTGCCAAGAAATGTGCATTGCCGCTGACACTGTTATGCGTCATGGCACCGCCAAGTTCCTCAGCAGAAACAAGCTCACCGGTTACTGTTTTGATTACCTGTGGTCCGGTGATGAACATCTGAGATGTCTTGTCGACCATGAAAACAAAGTCTGTAAGGGCAGGAGAATATACAGCACCGCCTGCACATGGTCCCATAACGGCCGAGACCTGGGGTACCACCCCTGAATAGATGGCGTTTCTAAAAAAAAGATCTCCGTAACCCGAGAGCGCATCCACTGCCTCCTGGATCCTGGCGCCGCCGGAATCGTTCAGACCGATTATCGGTGCACCCACCTTGATGGCGCTATCCATGGCCTTGACAATCTTTTTGGCATGCATCTCTCCAAGTGCGCCACCGGTAACGGTAAAATCCTGGCTAAAGGCATAGACCAGCCTGCCATCCACCATGCCATATCCGGTAACCACCGATTCGCCCTCAAAGTCCATCTTGTCCATGCCGAATCGGGTAGATCTGTTCTTGACAAAAGCATCCAGCTCAACAAACGTTGAATCATCAAAAAAATATTCGAGCCTTTCCCGGGCAGACAGCTTGCCTTTGGCGTGCTGTTTTTCGATTCTCTGCAACCCTCCACCAAGAGAGATTTTCTCTTTTTTCTGCTGTAAACATTTTCGCTTATCAACAGACATACCTCATGCTCCCGCTCTTTTTATCATTTCATCAGCGATACGCTTGTTTTCAGTCAGTGCGTCTCTTTAGATATTTTACGCCGTTAACCTCCCATATAAACATTGTTACCAATGACGACTATTAGGCAAATAAACTGAAATTTCTGTTTTGTATTTTGTGCATTAAATTTAGTATTTTAAATCATTACTATGATTATAGAAATTTGTTAAATTTGATCGCTTTAAAAATACCGTTTTGGGCTAAAAAATAATAATAAGTATATGTTATTTAATGATATTTATTAAAATTGTTTTAGCTTTTAAGGGCAACAAAAGAACATTGTTACTCATAATGATTTACTGTACTTTATATTTACCTGTCAAGTGAAAAAAACAGAAAATGAGTAGAGGAAATGCAAGCATCCCAAAATTTCTTTTTATTACACTACTATGGAAATTCAAATTTATTGATAATATTTTTTCTAAAAACTTATAATCAATCCAAAAATCAACCCATTGTTTTCTATTTCTCGATCAGAACCGTGCCACGATATCAATTAAATCTGAGAGTAGAGGAGCAGACTGCTGATTTGAACTGCAGTACGTTGTTCGCATTTGCACTTGTTGACCACGGCCGCTGCCGGTCTTATCCTGAAAGATAAGATTGGCTGCACTTGTTTTAGGGTGTTGCGCGCATGTCCTGAAATCATTTAACCAACAAAACGAGTAATAACTATGAAAATTAAAAATCTCATCGCAAGTGTTCACCAATATCCAGTGTACCTGCCGATGATCGAAAAACCCCTTGAGCACCGAATCTTTACATTTTGTGAAATTGAGACCGATGCGGGAATTAAAGGATGTGGTGTCACGGGTGCCTTTCTGCCATGGTCGATTGTGATGGCTCTAAAACATGACATTCTGCCGGCAATAAAAGACATGGATGCCCGAGATACTGAGGCGATTCATGCCAAGATTTGGTGGACGCTGAATCCACGTGCATATACCGGTGTTATATCAAATGCGCTAGCAGCTCTTGATATTGCCTTATGGGATATCAAGGGTAAGCAAGCCGGCCGCTCAATTGCTCAGCTCTTGGGTGGTTTTCGTGACTGGGCAGGAACGTACATTACCTTTGGTTACCCATTTTTCGATCGAGATCAACTCGTTGAATATGCCAAAAAATTTGTCTCAGAGGGTAATACCCGACTGAAAATGGTCGTAGCCTGCGATAAAGGCGGCTGGCGAGAAGATGCCATACGAATCCGTAAAGTGCGTGAAGCCGTCGGCGACGATATTGATCTGATGATTGATGCGAACTATCGATTTACACCGGTCGAAGCCAGATTATTATGCCGCCAAATAGAGGATTTAAATCTGACTTGGTTTGAGGAACCATTGCACCAGAATGACGCACGAGCCCTGGCCGATCTCAGGAGTAAAACAAGCATTCCGATTGCAGCCGGTCAGATGGAAGGCCACAGGTGGCGTATTCGCGAGCTGGTCGAGAAAGAAGCAATTGATATTTTACAGCCAAATTGCTGTTACAACGGCGGTTACACGGAAACTCAGAAAGCAGCACACCTTGCCCAGATTTACAATCTTCCGATCGCAAACGGGGGAGGCTGGCCAATTTTCAATATGCACACAATGGCCGGTTGTATGAATGGGATGTGGACTGAATTTCACTGGGGTATGTGGCAGGCAGGTCAACGATTTTTTAATGGTTCACCTGGTCCTGAAAATAACCAGGTGAAGATACCTGATAAACCAGGTCTTGGTTTCGAGCCAAACTATGAGATGTTGAAAGACAGTCTTGTTAAAGACCCCAATGATTTGATGGAAGCTGGCATGCAGACCAATCTTGACGTCATCACCAAAGTTTAGCTGGTCACTATAATTTATTTTAATACGCTATCGGTTTGGCGTGCAGGTGATCTGTATCTTCCAGCCGTTTTTAATTGATGGGTATTTCTCGGCGAAAATTTGGCAAGGGGAAAACAATGGCTGAAACGTTCTTGATCACTCCAATTGGCTATGTCAAATCAAGCCGTCAAGAAGTGTTTGACGATGATTGGCATAAAGAGCAATTTGCTATTGAGTTGGCGCCGGAGTTTAATAATAGTGCACTTAAAGGATTAGATTCTTTTTCACATGTTGAGGTTATCTTTTATCTCCATAAAGTAGATACTGAAAAAATTGAAAAATCAGCCAGACACCCACGAAATAACAAAGCATGGCCCAAGGTGGGTATCTTCTCCCAAAGAGTAAAAAACAGGC
>JABDPQ010000690.1 GCA_013042695.1 Desulfobacterales bacterium
AGATGAGGTGGTTCCAAAATGGAGGCGACGCTGGCAAATTGCTTTCTGACTCTTTCCATAATTGTCCTCAAGTTTGTCTAAAGACACTGATATAGCGATAAAAATCTTAATAGAAGGTTTTTTGTACGACCACCAAGCACCTCAGGCTTTGTTCACGCACTGTACCACAGGATAAATCGTAACACGTGACACCAGCTCGCATGACTCAATCAAGGAAAGATAAATGATACAACAAGGAATCTATGAGTGCAGTACATGGTCATCTTAGTAGCCTTCATCAATTGTTTACCGAGGCTGGACGCCTCTACCATCTTGCCGTCAACTAGCCGATATCTAAAGATATTTTTTGATTCAAAAGGATACTTCTTTAAAACACGACACGCTACGCACCAAAGTGCGTAGCGTGTCGTGATCCATTGATGCTCTAAAAGATAGGCATCATGTAAAATGTTACTACTTAATTTCTACGGTACCGCCAACTGCTTCAATTTTGGTTTTGATTTCTTCACCTTCTTCCTTGGTGACACCTTCCTTCAAAGTCTGTGGAGCACCTTCGACGAGCTCTTTTGCTTCTTTTAATCCAAGACTTGTGATCGCGCGCACCTCTTTGATCACCTTGATCTTTTGATCACCAATCGCAGCAAGAACAGCATCAAACTCTGTCTTCTCTTCCGCAGCTGCTGCGCCTGCATCACCA
This sequence comes from Desulfobacterales bacterium, assembly GCA_013042695.1. Classification (GTDB taxonomy): domain Bacteria; phylum Desulfobacterota; class Desulfobulbia; order Desulfobulbales; family Desulfocapsaceae; genus JABDPQ01. The sequence goes on from JABDPQ010000690.1 coordinate 698, forward strand.
GCACCAGCAGCAGCAGCTACTGCGACCGGGGCAGCAGCAGATACACCAAATTTTTCTTCAAGCTCTTTGATCATTTCAGAAAGCTCAAGAACACTCATATTCGCAACGAATTCGATTACATCTTCTTTTGTAACAGCCATTTGTTTCCTCTTCTATGAAAAATTCTAAGTTACCGATCAATAAGCATAGACTTGATACAAATCAAGCCTGTTCTTTCTGATCCTTGATTGCCTGCAGACCATAAAGAATTGTTCGCGGCACTTCTGAAAGAACACGAACAAGAGCTGTGGGCACGCCATTCATCACCGACAACAACTGGCCAAGGAGGATCTCCTTAGACGGCAGCTTTGATAAGGATACGATATTGTCTACGGTGATTTTTTCCCCTTCAAGAACAGCAGACCGCAACTGAAACCGCTCATGATCTTCAGCAAACTTGGCAAGTACTTTTGCCGGTATTACTGGATCATCGTAAGCCACTACAATGGCTGTTGTTCCTGTGAACTCATCAGTTAGAGACTCACAGGCAGTATCGGTAACTGCTCTTTTCAGAAGAGTGTTTTTGGCAATGCGAATCTCAGAGTTACAGCCTCGAAGCTCCGTACGGATTTTTTCGAGTTCTGAGACTTTCAATCCACAATAGTCTGTCACTACAGAAAATTTCGCACGGGTGAACAATTCGTTCAACTCAGTGACTATTGCTGATTTTTGGTCACGATTCAAATTACCCTCCTACCTCTGGTTAAGATTATGGTTTCTAAACAGCAGTTACAAAACGATGGTAATTGTACCACCTCGTCCGTCTCGGCAGGTCGGCTGAACCGATTAAACTGTCGTGCCTGCTGTCTTCAACAAGACAATATCCGCACTACAGCAGATATCGCTTACAACATCAGATTAAACTATATTCCCGAGCCACTTGCAAAACGCCCTTTTCGTTCAACCTCTACGTTATGCTTAAATTTTTATCCTCGGAATAGCAATTAAATGCCTGCGGTAAAAATTTTTCGCATAGTTTGACTTTGAACGAAAATCGTCACTTTGTAAAAGGCTCTTTCCGGTTATTGATTAATTCTGGTTCTGATATCCAAGGTGTCTACCTTGAATCCTGGACTCATCGTTGACGATAAGGAAATGGAACGCAGATATACCCCCTTGCTCGTCGAAGGTTTCAACTGAATCAGCTTCTCAACAAACGCGAGGGCATTTTCGGAAATTTTTTCCTCGCCAAAAGAGACCTTACCAATGCCAGCATGAACGATGCCTGCCTTGTCCACACGAAAATCGACCTTGCCGCCTTTTATATCTTTTACGACACGAGCAATGTCAAAGGTCACTGTACCAAGTTTGGCATTCGGCATGAGATTGCGTGGACCAAGAATCCTACCAATTTTACCAACCGTTCCCATCATATCAGGTGTGGCAACAGTCTTGTCAAAATCAAGCCAGCCGCCCTTAATTTTCTCTACGAGTTCATCAGAGCCGACATAGTCAGCACCAGCCTCCTGGGCTTCAGCTTCTTTCGGGCCTTTGGCAAAAACAAGAACACGTGTGGTCTTACCTGTTCCATGTGGCAAAACAACGGAGGATCGAACCATCTGATCGGCATGACGAGGGTCAACGCCCAGTTTAACAGCGATATCGACGGACTCATCAAATTTTGCATATGAAGAGATCAGAACCTTTTTGATCGCCTCATCAATAGGGTGAGCCACTGATTTATCTACATCTTTTGCTTTATTTTTATAATTTTTCCCATGTTTCGGCATATCAGCCTCCTACTGCGCCTGGTTTGGCATATAAAACCTTGGACACGTAGTAAATGTTATTAATAATGAGTGGTATTTAATTAATCGACAATGGTTATTCCAGCACTACGTGCAGTACCTTCAACAATACGCATAGCCGCTTCAATGTCGTAGGCATTCAGGTCAGGCATCTTAATCTCTGCAATCTCTCTGATCTTGTCCCTTTTCAATTCGGCAACACGTTCGATTTTGGGATTACCAGATCCTTTCTGTATATTCGCTGCTT
>JABDPQ010000694.1 GCA_013042695.1 Desulfobacterales bacterium
ATCTCATACTCTCACTTACCAATAATCCCAGGTTACATGCCATATACATGCAACTCGGATTCAAGCGGGGAACTCTGCCGGAGTATGGTGCACGCCAGGCACTATCGCCGGGTGTCAGCATGTTTTCCAAGGCGATTATCTAAAGACCTGCAGCAGATATGGCTTTGCAGCAAAAGGCTCAACTGTTAAACAATTAGCTTTCTGGCGTTAATTGGCGGTTACATAAGGCCTGGTAAATTATCAGGTGTACACTAATGAAAAGGAGATAATATGCATCGTGTCATGATACATTCGGGAACCTATGATGATTGCAGAATAGCGGTGAATCGAGCTTTTGAGCTCTTTCCCCAGGAGATAGTTCAGAAAAAGGTGGTTATTAAACCTAACGTGCTGCGCACCTCTGAGGCCAGTGAGCATATTGTCACCAACCCGGCTCTTCTCAAAGCAGTTGTTGAGAAAGTAGAAGAAATGTCTCCAGCTGAGATTGTGGTTGGAGATAATCCCGGCCTGTTCAATTATGGTGACAACGAAAACTGTTTTGAAAAGACCGGGCTCATGGAGGCCGCAAAAGGCTATTACAGGAATATTGGCGATAAAAGTCAGCACCTTTCCTTTAATGGTGATTTTATCCCTGAGGTTGGTGTTTCCAAAGATATTATGGAGGCAGACATTGTCATCAGTCTGCCGAAGTTCAAAACACATGGCCTGACGGTTATGACCGGGGCCATTAAAAATAGTTATGGCATCCTCCCCGGTGCCCAGAAAGCAAGGCTGCACCAGCTTGCCGGCTCACCTGAGCGCTTCCATGAGGTTGTCGTGGAGGTGTTTAGACTGAAAATTCCGGATTTGTTTATTATGGATGCTATTGTCGGCATGGAGGGAAATGGACCGGCCTCACCTGATCTCAGAGATATCGGCCTCATCCTTGCTGCTGATAACGGTGTCGCCATGGATAGTGTTGTTGCTCAAATGATGGGAATCGAGCCTGCCGGGCTTCGTTTTCTGCAAAAAGCACAGGAGATGGGCCTGGGAAGCTTCAATGCTGATGACATAGAGATCGATGGTGAGTTGCTGATTTTGCCGGATTTTAAGCTTCCTCCACTTCGAGGAGAAGCCATTGCCAGTAATCCTCAGGTTCAGGAATTGATGCAAACCAAATCAGAGCTGCGGCCGCAAGCCGACTCTGAACTCTGCACAGCATGCGGTGCCTGCGTGGATCATTGCCCGGTGACAGCCCTTTCCATGAATGAGGATATTCCAGAAGTTGATCCGGAGCTCTGCATTACCTGTTTCTGCTGCCAGGAGATCTGTCCTGAAAAAGCAATGACCTTGATGTGAGCTCAGATACTACTGCAGCGGGCAGTGTCGTATCTGAAGTGGTGTTCTAAAAATACTTGTCTTAGATGGTATTGATGGCTATAAATCTATCTCATCGTTGACCCTGAAACCCAGACACACTGTCACGAGAAAATACAGAAATAATTGAGAATTAATTGTACCAATGAGAAAAGTATTTCAGATTACCATCCCCCTGCCCAAAGAGAAGTGCTTCAAACTGGTTAATAAAAGTGGGTCTGAAATAGGAAACTGGAGATCAACTTTTACTGATAAAAGAAATGGCCTTTTTGAGTGGAAACAAGGCGCTTTAACAGCCACAGGGGCCTCGACAATCCAGGCGATTCTCACTGCACAGGGTGACAATGAAACATCTGTTGAGGTAAATATCATCAAGCCTTTTCAACTTTGGGATCCTGCGAGACTCTGTGACAGGATATTTAGAAAACTTGAAAAGGCCTGTTTAAGAAATTTGTCCAGCTAGCGTCTCTACTTTAAAAGATACTTGTATTGCCTAAGTCATAAATCATTAAACATATAATATTATATGGACACGATATCATGAAGAGAAAAGCCAATATGCACCGTTATACTTGTTTACCATTGTTGATTGTTTTTACGTTAATTTTGCTTCCAGTCAGCCTGTCTGCCCAGCAAACGAGCGGGCAACAGATGCAACGGGGTCCGCAGGTCGGATGGTCAAGTTTTATCAGAGGCGGCGGTGTCTATCAGTTTGATACCGACTTGGATGATGGCGGTAACTTTGATGCCACCAGGGCAACCATTCAGGCAGGCCATGGCTATGCCTGGGATGATCGCACAAGTGTTTCCCTGGCGCTGGGGTATAGTTATGATGGCTATAGTTTTTCGGGAGATACTGGCATTGCAGCAATTGCACCGTGGGAAAATATCAATACATTCAGCCTGAGTCTGCCGATGCGCTGGGGGATTGGTGACAACTGGTCTGCGTTTCTCATTCCATCGATACGATCAACCGGTGAAAGCAGTGCCAATTTTGATGACACGATCACTGGCGGCGGATTTATTGGTGCCGCATACAGGTTTGGGGAGCGGCTCACTATTGGGCCCGGCATCGGAGTCGTCTCTCAACTGGAGGATAACGCGACCATCTTCCCGATTCTTATCATTGATTGGAAAATAACCGATCGTCTCAGCCTTGATACCGGCCGCGGTCTTGGGGCCACCCTCGGTCCCGGGCTTGCTCTGAATTACCGTGCCAACCAATCTTGGAATTTTGCCTTCGGCGGTCGTTATGAAAAATTACGTTTTCGTCTCGACAAAAATGGGGTCGTTCCTAACGGCATAGGAGAAGATAAGACCTTTCCAGTTTATGCAGGGTGCACCTATTACATCTCCCCAAAGACCAATGTCAGTTTGATTGCAGGTGTGGAACTCGGCGGAGAACTTAAGCTTGAGGATCGTGATGGAAATCGGCTTCGCAAGGAAGCGTACGATCCGGGGGGCTTTCTTGGTATAACCTTCAGTATGCGGCTCTAGCCCGCAATTCTCATGAACATCTTGTCAAACTTGCTTCTGCTGAGAAATCTCGGTGTATTCAGACGAGGACCAATTTTTCAGAATTTAACACGATGTTCACCAAAGGTCAGTCGATCCAGCCGCCTATGCGACTACCTCAACTGATGAGAAAGGCGGACTGAGCGGAGATTTCGCCTGAGAGGCTCTGACAACAATCATCTTGAGTCATTGGCCAAAGAAATGACCACGAGCGTCTGAAAGTTGGACGTATGGAGAGGTTTATGCTCAGTTATAAAAAAACATCTATCGTCTGTCTACTTGCCATAGTGTTGCTATGTGCACCATTGTCTGCCCTGGCTGCTACCATTGAAGATAAACGCACTAGAAAGCAGGCAGACCCAGCGGTGATGGCTGCCGATCTCGTCCTTGTGCGGCCTCTTGGCATTGTTGCCACACTGGCCGGGTCCGCGGTTTTCATCGTTTCAATTCCTTTTTCAGCGATTGGAGGCAATACCGAAGAAGCCTGGGAAAGTCTTGTGGTATCCCCTGCAACCTATACGTTCAAGCGGCCTCTGGGCGGGTTCGAGGAATAAACCTTTCTGCGAGGGGTTTATCTTCATTGGCAATCAGGCTGGTGGGTTATGGTGCACCCGGTATATTATTATGGGGCTATATCTGCAATGTCACTTATAAACACAGGGCATATCTGAAGAACATCGATAACTATGGATAGTCAGACGGTGTACCTTTTCTTGGCAGATGCCATCCTGGTCTTACATGCACTGTTTGCAGTCTTTGTCGTCAGTGGTCTGCTGCTGATAGTTCTTGGCAAGGCTTGCGGGTGGTCCTGGATATATAATCCCTGGTTTCGGCTGCTTCATCTTCTGGCAATTATTATCGTTACCGTTCAGTCATGGTTAGGGGTAATTTGCCCGCTGACATCTCTTGAAATGACTCTGCGCTCTCATGGCGGCGGTGCGGTCTATTCAGGCTCTTTTATCGCCCATCTTTTTGAATCCATATTATATTATCGAGCGCCAGCCTGGGTCTTTACCGTCTGTTATACGCTCTTCGGCCTCATTGTCGCTGCCAGCTGGATCTGGGTACGCCCTCGGCCATTTAAAAGACCGACAAGCCAAGGTACTCGCTGAATCCGGATTATTTACCTCGCAAGCTTCTCAGTTGCTCTCTGGCCAACGGTGCCGTTCTTGTTTAATTCACATAGCCACTGCCGATAGCTGAAAGTGGGAGGTTCAGTTCCAGTTCGGGGACCTGCTTTGCAATCCAGGCAATAAAGGTGTTGCTGTTTGGGCCGGGAAAGGCCTTATAGGTCGTTTTCCACGGATACGCCTGGGCGGCCTTATTAACAGCGCTGATAAGCTCATCGACGCCAACTCCTCGATGCTCTTTGAGGAGCTTGGGTTTTTCACCATACCAGTGGCGGTCCGGAATGTCCGGTGCAATTCTCATTACTGGATGTCCGCGATAGCCGCGCCAGCCAACTACATCGTAAACCGTGTAGAAATGCTCACCGGTGCGTTTGACGGCAATCCAGGTGTGAATCGCAAACCAGCCACGCCAGCCCCATGCATCGGCCCCGTATATATGCAGGACCGCCTCAGGGGTGACTGAAGGGTCAGGCGCAATTCCCGCTGAATCACGACTGGCGGTTCGCCAGTCTTTCCCGGATGAACAATTTGATAGAAATAATCCCATAAGACTCATAATTAGAAGTAATTTTAAAAATTTCATCTTGCATATTGTAAGAATTTTACTGTGGCACACCCTGCCTCCTCTCATACATCATCTATACTATGTACGTTTTACAATTCTTCTATACTTCGCTTCAGAAAAACAGCAGCCGCAAGCCACAAGGAATTCACCTCGGGAGTTCTCCTGTAATTGAGATTATGAAATATGGGGACTAAGTGTCCACTTGATGAACCAATCGACAGTGCCACCTGGTCCTTGGCTGCTATCCAGACAGACAATGCCGGAGTTCTGAAATTGATACACCTTGGTTTCTTCTGACCCGGTGGTCAGATAGGAGACCAGACGTTGCATAAATGGCAGGTGGCCGACTATCAGAGCATTTTCATCCGGCTTGATACTCTTGGCAAAGCGGCGCACGTCATCGAGCGGATTGATGCCAGAGATTATCTCAATTGGTGCATTTGCAGCCAATGCCGTGTGGAAGATACGAGCTGTCTGAGCTGCCCGATTTTTTCCGGAATGGGCGATCTTGGAAACGTTTATTTGGTAGTTTTTGGCAACGTGGGCAATTCGCTCTGTTTCTTCTCTTCCCTGCTGGGTAAGACCTTTTTCATGATTAACACCTTTGGGTGCGCTGATGCCGTGTTGGACAAGATATAATGCCATGATAATCTCCAAAATATGGTAACGTGATAGGTGGAAAAAACTCGCAATAAACAGAAAAATAAGACTCAATGACTGCATGTGCCACCATAGAGACCGTGGCTGAAATAAAATTAAGAGGGAAATAATGTATAAAGAAGTTTTGAAATTTTGGTTCGAAGAAACCAGTCCATCGCAGTGGTGGAAAAAAAATGATACGTTTGACCATACCATCTCCGATCAATTCTCCGAGCTGCACAAAAATGCTGCACGTTGCGAGCTCTATGAGTGGAGAGAAAATGCGCTAGGAAGGCTGGCGGAGATCATTATTCTGGACCAGTTCTCACGTAACATGTTCAGAGGAATGCCAGGTGCATTTGCACAAGATGCCTTGGCGTTGGCACTTGCTCAGGAAGCAGTGGCTCGAGGTGTGGATCAACAATTGAATCAGGTCGAAAGAGGGTTTCTCTATCTGCCCTATATGCACAGTGAGTCAATCAGAATTCATGAGGTTGCCGTGAGCCTTTATAGTAAAGAAGGCATGGAATCACCTCTTGAATGGGAATTAAAACATAAAAAGATCATCGAACGATTTGGCCGTTATCCTCATAGAAATGAAATTCTCGGTAGAGTCTCCTCCGCTGAAGAGAAAGAATTTTTAAAGCAGCCGGGATCTCGTTTTTAAAATGAAGCGTCTGGTATTGCTAGAAAATATACAGGGTTTTTGATGGATATAAAGAGGCTGTTGCCCCGGGGCATCTCGTCTTTAAGGACCGTCCCTACAACTCCTAGACAAGGTGACACCCTGTCCTGACCGGGGGATTATGCAGCAGAACAATCCTCACCCCTAAAGAGGTCTCTCGGCGCTCACCGGAGCAACATAGGAAAATAGTAATTCTACTAAATGGCTTAATCAAGTCGAGCACGTTAATTCTTGGAACTCAACCGCTATTTTTTATCACAAGGATACTAGTCTGTTTCAAGTGATCCCAACATCAAGCGGTAATCTTGATAAAAATAGCTGAGTAATATGGTTTCGTCCAAACAGTAATTTATTTTAATGAAAGCTCCGATGTTAAAGAATCTTTAGTAAAACGGGTTTGGGATATATTTCTTGCCATCAAAACTTGTAAAGAACACATTCGGCGGTTTGGGAAGGCCCGCAATTTTCCAGGCGGTCATCGGATTGTCGAATTTCCGCGATACGCAGTCTCTCGTTTGGCTCCCTACTTTTTTACAAATACTGGCCAAAATTGGAAATGAGTCATACTTGAGATAATGATTTCGAAGAGTCTTGATAATCTCTATTTGTTCTGAATCAAGATCATCAAGTCCTTGGTGCCGGGCAAGCTCATGCGCGACTTTTTCATCCCAGGCATTTATGTCTGTTAAAAAACCATCATCATTTATGAGTAGGTCATTGGTGTTTTGATCGAGTGTTTCCATGATATATCTCCTGTTCATTCTAGGAAAGTAGCTAGATAAGTCGAATAACATGCAATTCTGCAGTAAAACTAAGACTCCACAACAAAATGTTTTTCAACCCTGCTTGAAAAGATAATTCCTCGTTGGCAGGAGGCAAGAGTGGGAATTTCCGATACCAGGTAAATGACACTTGCCCAATTTAATGAATTCAGTTTCGGCAAACAACCTATGATCATTTTCAAAAAAAAGGCGTATTCAGTGCAAAGTTATGAGGGTAGCAGGGCGTCTACCTGGAAATGACCAGATGCAAACCTGTTTGATGCAGTAATTCCCAATAAAACAGCGTGTGCCATTTATTTCCTTGGCATCCTCTTGGTATGACTTATTGTAATTTCAGACTTCCAATAACACAGGTAAATAAAAAACGGGAGATATAAAGCGAGCAATTTCATTATGATAGCTATCTCATAAACGATTATTATGGCCGGATCATCGAACAGGGCTATATACGGTGCAATACTTGCGAACTCCGCAATAGCGGTCAGTAAATTTATTGCTGCTTTTTTTACCGGATCTTCGGCGATGTTTTCCGAGGGTATACACTCTCTGGTTGACGTTGGTAACGGATTACTCCTGTTGATTGGTGTCAGGAACAGTAAGAAACCAGCTGATGATACGCACCCATTTGGATACGGCAATGAGATCTTCTTCTGGAGTTTTGTTGTTGCTCTGCTAATCTTTGCCCTGGGCGGCGGCATTGCCTTGTATGAGGGCATTAAACACCTTCAGCATCCGCAATCATTATCACATGTTGGCTGGAACTACCTGGTTCTGATTCTTGCCATGATTTTCGAAGGAGCAGCTTTGCGAGTCGCACTTCAACAGTTCAATGCGAGCCGCGATTCAGGACCATTTTTCAGAGCACTTAAGGATAGTAAAGATAGTGCCACTGTTGCCGTCGTCATTGAAGACACTGCTGCACTGATTGGATTGGTTATTGCTTTTTTAGCGGTACTTCTTGGTCAATTAACGGGATGGCCTTATTTTGACGGACTCGGTTCGGTATGTATTGGTGTCCTGTTGATATCCGTTTCAATGTTTTTTGCCATTGAGTGCAAAGCCCTGTTAATTGGTGAAGGGTTGCTTCCAACAGATGTAGAAAAGATAACATCCATACTTGAGGAAGAAAAGCACGTGCTCAGTTTTCGGCGGCCCTTGAGCCTTTATTTTGGACCAAATCAGGTTTTGGTCAACCTCGATGTGAAGTTTATCAATTCTCTTACAGCAGAAGATATTGAAGCAACTGTTGATATCGTGGAGTCGAGAATAAAAAGTGCTCTTCCTGTCGTGAACCGAATCTACATAGAGGCGGAGACCTTACGGCGAAGAAGCATTACAAAATAAAAAGAGGTATTCTGAACGATAACAAGTCGGGAGACCCAATTGACAACTCCCACAAAAACAAACAGAAAGGAGGAATGATGGCCAGAAAAGTAAGCGTGAAAATACAACCTAAAAAAGGATCTGAAGAGGCATATTTTGCGGAGCGCGAGCAGAAACTTATCAGAGAGCTCAGGGATAGGGCATCCAAAGAGAAAACGGCTCAATATCGCGAAGAGCACAAATATCATTGTTTTCGATGCGGTACAGAAAGTCTGGCCGAAATTGATGAGGGAAATGTCAAAATTGACATATGTGTAAACGAAGGGTGCGGGGCTTTGCATTTAGACCCTGGTGAACTAAAAGAAATCATTAGTCATCAACAAACCATACCATCGACAAGAAGTGCCTTCCTGTCTATCTTTAAAAAGTAGGCAGAAGAGTCTGCATCCAGATGAGTGATTGTTCGGATGCAGCACGAAAACAACATAACAGTGGCAGGGGAACCGACGTTGCCTTGCCACTGTTTCCATCAAGACTATTTATATAATCTGTGAGATAGTTCTTAAAACATCTCGGGATTTCAAGAGCTGACATGGATGATTGTGGCTATGATAGAGATAGTGGCAACAACTGATGATTCTAGAAAATCAAGTGAAACTCAAATTGTGATGATCATCTAATTAACGACTAAGCCTGGAAGGCAATTGAAACAGACAAACCCCACCTACAAAACCAAATTGTTTTACGGACTGCTTGTGATTGTGCCGATTGCAGCAATTATTGTCGTATTGGCAAAAATTATTGAATTAATCGAATTGCTGGCAAAGTCACTGGGGCTAGATTCGTATTTAAGCACCAGCATAGTCATTGTGCTGGCATTAGCCGGTATCATTCTTCTTTGTTATGGAATTGGCTCGCTTGTACATACCAGGATCGGTTCCTGGTCTTTTGATAAATTTGAACAACTGCTTCTCACAAAAATTCCTGGTTATCGGATCATCAAAAACATATTCATAGATGTCTCAGGTGAGAATGTCAAAGCATATAAGCCTGCATTGCTCAAACTTGGGTCCGATGGTACGGCAGTTTTGGGATTTATCATGGAGTATAACGAAAACGGGACCACCACCGTTTTTGTCCCTCATTCGCCTGTATTGACAGTAGGTACGATCTATGTTGTTGAGAATAATCGGGTAACGCCCCTGGAATCCGGACATCTCGCGATGATCAATTGCCTCAGCGAGTGGGGAACTGGTTCGAGTAAAGTACTTGGTACTACTGAGATGAAGTGAGTGATCTTTGTATCGTTTATCCGAGAGGAATACTATGGGTGATAAGACAGCTCCTAGCGGCCGACGGCTCTTAGTAATGGGGTTCATCGCGGTTGCACTTGGTGTGATTGCCATAGCAGCTCCCGCGGTTGCAGCCGGTACGGTGGTGATTATCGTCGGCCTCACCATGCTGGTGGCTGGCATCACCCAGTTGGTCGAAGGGTTTCGCGGGGAATCCTGGCGTCACCGGATGATACCGGTAATCCTGGGCCTTATCGGCAGTGTTTCAGGAGTTTTGGTGCTGGCCCATCCATTGCTTGGCCTGGGATTTCTGACCCTTCTGCTGCTGGTGTTTTTTGTTCTTGAGGGATTCTGGAAAATGTTTGCATCTTTGAAGTTCCGTAATTATCGGGGCTGGATATGGATGCTTTTAAGTGGTGCACTCTCACTGCTCCTTGGCCTACTTATCTGGAATCAGTGGCCGCTCTCCGGCGTCTGGGCCATCGGCATTCTGGTCGGGATCGAGCTGTTGAGCACCGGAATTTCACTGGTGATTCTTGGGTCAGCTGTTAAAGGGATTTCCCCAAGGGCCATATGAATGGCCCTTGGGGAAATCCTGAAATGCTTTGAGTCGCTTTTCACCGTTTATTAAATTGTCAAAAGCCTCAGGAAATCTGCTGGCTGCTGACTAGAGATCAGGATCTTTTGATGAAACTCATTTTAAAAATTATCGGCTGGACCTTCGCCAGTATTACAGTTTTGATCGCGTTGATCGCAATAACGCTGACCTTGATCAGTGACGAACAGTACAAAAAATGGGCAACCGACGCTGCCAGTTCGGCCACCGGTCGCGAGCTGAAAATAGACGGCGAATTCAACGTCCATTTCGGCTCCGAGCTTGGTATCTTGGCTAATAACATCCATTTTACCAATGCGAAATGGGGTACCAGGGCCGATATGGTGAGTGCGGATCGACTGGAGGTACGGCTGAGCCTGCTGCCACTGTTCAAAGGTGTGCTCGATCTCTTTATAAAGATTGATGGTCCCGATGTACTGTTGGAAACAAATGATCAGGGAACAGGCAACTGGGTCCTAAAAGAACCAGACGTGACATCTGAGCAGGAGCCTGTCTCGAAAGCCAAGAAAGCTGATGATTCGTCCGTTTTTCCCCTCAAACCATATCTGAGCAACTTTGAAATCAATGAGCTTGTGTTCGTATTCAAAGACGCTTCAAGCGGACAGGAAATACAGGCACACTTTGAAAATTTTAGAGCATATGTTGATGGAGCTGAAATTCCATTATCCCTTGCAGGTACCTACCAGGGGGTTCCGATTGCGTTGGACGGTAAACTGGGGCGTATTGAGGACTATCATTTAAATCAGGCCACACCTATTGCTTTGCAGGGCCAGCTGAATGGGGCAATTGTCGGTATAAACGGCTCTCTGGGGCCGCTGTTTCCTGATGCTCAGTCGCAGATTGATCTTTCTTTGGAGTCAGACAGTGTTGCTGCCTTCAGTCCCTTTGCTGGTATTTCGTTGCCTGATCTGAAAGGGTTGGAAATTGCTGCCGCGCTATCAACCGATGGTGGCCGGTTTTCCGGTGAAAAGGTAAGAGTAATGCTCAACGATTCCAAACTGGACCTGGAGATTATTGGCAGTATTGCCGATCTTGCTCAGTTTGCAGGCATCGATCTGCAGGCACAGATCAATGCAGATCAGATGCCTGCCTTGATTGAACAACTCAAGCTAACGCATACCTATTCGTTGCCAACCTCACTGCAGTTGAAGGCTGGAGTACAGGGCGATCTTCAAACATTGTCGGTAACTGATCTTGACCTGATGATTCAGGATGATGGGCTGGATGCCCGCCTCATTGGCAACATAGAGAATGTTTTGGCGCCTGCGGGAGCAGACGCTGAGTTGAGCGTCAAGCTCGATTCGATTGAAACCATCGGCAAATATATGGGCAGGCAGCTACCGGCGTTAGGTCCTTTGAAGGTCTCTGCCGAGATGATTTCGCCTGAACAGCAGATTCAGCTCAAGTCATTGCATGCAGAACTAACCGATCCTTCATTGTCTGCAACTATTTCCGGTTCCATTGAGCATATCGCACGATCTTCTGATGACACTGTTGAGGTATCAGGCATAAAACTAAAGGGTGAGCTCAACTCGGAACAACTGGATGCAGTGGCAGCAAAGCTTAACTTTGAAATGCCGGTTGTCCCGCCTGCTGCAATTGCAATTACTGCCTCGGCAGCAGGCAGTCTCGATCAGCTGAGCGTCAGCGATCTTAAAGCCGTTATCACAGACGAAGGACTTGAGGTGAACCTGACCGGTAGTGCGGAGAATGTGCTCGAACCTTCAGGAGTAGAGGCGCAAATACAGGCAAGCGCAGAGAATACTTCGAATCTTTCTCAATTTGTTGGCACTGATTTGCCGGAGCTTGGTTCAATGGAACTGCAGAGCCGCATCGTTTCATCTGGTGATACCTATCGTCTCGAGGCTTTGAATATCAAGCTCTTAGGGGAATCGCTTAAGGCTAACCTTTCAGCAGTTATTGAAGATCTGCTGATTCTTGCCAAGGTGGCCGATGACCGCCAGAGTTTTGGCACCGCCGGTATCGATGTCTCACTTACTGCAGAGGCGCGCTCTGTCTCAGAAGTTGCTCAATTTGCAGGCATTGAAATCCCCGAAATCGGGTCGTTGCACCTCGATGGCCAGGTAGTTTCATCGGAACGATCTCTGCGCTTGGAGTCGATGAATGCCAGACTCGACAATGAAGGTATGGAGGCTCAGGCAAGTGCAGCGATCGCCGATCTGTTTACGCTCTCAGGAGTAAAAACAACGCTTGATGCAGAAATTAACTCGCTTTCCCAGCTCTCGCCGATCACCAAGTCTGAGCTGCCGGAGACTGGGCCCTGGACGTTGCAAGCCCGTGCAGCAGGTGATGTGCTCGATGGTCCGACAACGCTGACAGCCAATCTGGCTGGAAAAGGAACTCAGGCTGTGGTTGATGTCTTTGTTGCCGATATTTTGTCACTCGATACCTTTCAGGCAAAACTCTCCTTGGAGGCAGAATCGCTGCCCAGACTTGGAGTGCTTATGAACAAGGAACTTCCCGATGGTGGGCCACTTAACGTTGTCGGCATGGCTCATGCAAAGCCTGGAGAATACCGTGTTGATGAGTTTCTGGTTACAATGGGCGAGTCCGAGATAGAGGCTGATCTGGTGTACACCTTACCCGTTAAACCTGAATCAGGTCAGCCAAAACTTGCTGGGCAGGCGAGTATCAAAAATCTCGATATAACCCCGTTACTTGCATCAGGCCAGGATGAAGCCGAATTGACCACAGGCGATCCAGCAACAGCTGATAAAAGCATGGAAGAAACGGCAGAGAAAAAGGAGTCTAGCGATAAGAAACTATTCTCTAACAAGCCCCTGCAGGATGAAGCGCTGCATAAATACAATATGGATCTGAAGGTGGCCGTGACCAACGTTACCATCAGGGAGGGCTTCAGTGTTGATGGCTCAACCAGTGCTACGCTCGATAATGGCTTGCTTAAATTAGGACCACTCGACATTCGGGGAAAAACCGGTGGTGTCGGGGAGGGCTTGATTGAAGTGGATGCCCGGGACCCGGTGGCTAAAATTGATATCTTTCTTGACTTTGAAGATTTTGTTCCCCCACGTTTTGGTGGCAAATTCGATCTTGATGCTGATCTTGATGGCAGGGGCGAATCCTTGGCTGCTCTAATGGGAAGTCTGAACGGCCGGTTCATAGCTGTTCTGGAGGATGTTGAGCTCCAAAAGTCAGCGCTGACGAGATTCGGTTCCGGTTTATTAAACCGGATCAATCCGCTGGCCGACGATAACACCATGCTTGAATGCGCCATCGCCCGCTTTGAGGTCAAAGACGGCATAGTCGATGTGACGAATAAACTTGCTGCCCAAACGACCGAAGTATCCTGGTTTGGCAGCGGTGAAATCAATTTAAAGACCGAGGAACTAGATCTGGGTATACACCCCAAGCCACGATCAGCTGTCGGTTCGCTTACCGATATTGGCCTGGCGAAACTGATTCATATCGGCGGCACACTGGCAGAGCCAAGTATAGGTGTTGACCCTGCAGATATGGCAAAAAAATATGCCTCCTACAGTGCCTATATCGCGACCGGCGGCCTCTCATTTCTTGCCGAGAAAGTGTTTGACAATGTGCAGGCCAACAGGGATCAGTGTAAAAGGATTCTTGCTGATCTGGAAAAGGAGCAAACCAGCAGCCAGTAGAGAAATTATCTATAGTACTCTAATGAGCATCTGAATAGATCGGCAGTGAGGAAACAAAGGTATGAAAAAAACAGCCAGAGATATCATGAATACCAGGTTCCACACCTTGACGCCGGATACGCCGATCAGTAAAGCGGTAAAACTCTTTAAACAGGCCAGTCAGCAGGAAGGGCGTAAGATCTTTGGTATGATGGTTTTAGATCATCACGGCAATCTCGCCGGGATGCTCTCCATGTATGACATCCTTCTCTATATGAGGCCCAAGCATATACACGTCTGGGGCATGATGGATGATATTGATATTGGTGGTCTCGTTGACAGGGCTTGTGAAAAGGCAAAATCAATCCAGGTTGGCGATATCATGGCTCCCGAGGTCATAACCATTTCCCCGGATACCCATAAATTGCTGATTCTTGATATCATGATAAAGAAACATGTTCGCCGTCTGCCAGTTGTCGAAGATGGCAAACTATTGGGAATCGTCTACATCTCTGATCTCTTTTATGACGTTCTAGACAGATTTACCGATGAGGAACCAGACTGATGAGCAGGCAGGAAAAAAATAGTCTCAGAGGCATTCTTGTCAGCAGTGCCATGCGGCGTCAAGTTAATCGTCTGTCAAAAGATACCTCCATTTCCAACTCCATCAACACCTTGATAAAATACAAGGTAAATGGACTTTTAACCACGGATGAGAAAGGAGTGCCGGTTGGGGTGTTATCCAAGACGGATATCATGGGGGCTTACTATGCCGATCTTCCCCTAGATTCGCCGCTCGAATATATCATGTCCAGCCCCCCACTGTTTTGTCAATCAGATGATCCTCTGGAAAAAGCGCTGGAGCAGATGCGAGACAGTGGTGTCTATCGTCTCTATGTCCTGGGACTGAAGGGTAACGATGTGGCTGGGGCCCTGGCTTATCCGGATATTGTCGGCATGTTGTATCAGTATTGCTGTGACTGCGAATATAGCCATTTCAGACAGCAGAAAGATGAAGTGGGTGAGTATATCAGACGTTTGCGCGTGCGCGACAGCATGACCAGGGATATCAAGAGCGTTACCGAGGATGATTCTCTGGTTCATGCTATGGAAGAATTATCCATCTATCGCATGGGAGCGATTTTGGTAAAAGACAGCGCCGGCCGTCCAGCGGGTGTGATGTCTAAAACCGATCTCATACTTGCCTATAAGCATGGGGTTGATCCCCAGGATCCAGTTAAATCTGTAATGTCATCACCGGTTCAGACCTGTGGTGCTGATGATTTGCTCGAAGATGCAATCCGCACGACGATATACACCGATGTACACCGGTTGTTTGTCAAAGAAAATAGCAATGATGATCTTGTGGGCGTCTTTTCTCTCACAGATGCCGCCAGGAACCGCTCAGGGTCATGCCAAGCCTGCATCAGCAGCCGAATCACCATACAGACAAATTGATATGGGCGTAAATAGGGGACAGACCACGGTTTTCGTTCGCGAAAACGTGGTCTGTCCCCTATTTATTCGAAGTAGTCGTTGAATATCCCTCAAAAAGTAGTACTTTTGAAACCCGTGGAAATCTCACTGATTGCAGCAACAATTCTTAAAGAGGGGGCTGGTGAAATATTCGATTAAACTTCGTCCTGCAGAGCAAGATGGGTATTGGATTTTAGAAGAACCATTCACCTATGAGGATATCACCGTACCGGCAGGATTTATATCAGATCTTTCATCTATACCATGGGGGTTTCAGTGGCTGATCCCGAAAGGCGGACCCAAAGCCGCTGCTGCCATAGTTCATGACTATCTCTACCAGACAGGAAAGGTTTCCAGAAAGGAAGCTGATGAAATTTTTCTAAAGATAATGCGCGAACAGGATGTGGCGGCTTGGAAACGATATGCTATGTATGGAGCGGTGAGGCTTTTCGGCTCTACGTTCTATGCTGCCTGAAGCGCAGGACAATGAGTGTTTATGCCTGCTTCTTTTGCCAATAGAGCCACTTGCAAAACGCCCTTTTCCTTCAACCTCTACGTTATGCTTAAATTTTTATTTTCGGGATATCAATTATATGCCTGCGGCAAAAATTTTTCGCATTCCTTGACTTTGAACGAAAATCATCATTTTGCAAAAGGCTCAATAGTAATACCAAAGTGTAACCACTGATCATGAAAACATGCTCTTCGATTAGTTCTCGCCAGAATAATGGTAATTCCATGTTGATGAGCATGTTGGTCGTTGCGGTCTTCTTCTCAATGGCATCCCGCGCCATATTTTCTCCATTGATGCCAATGCTTCAAAAAGAGATGGGTGTCACGCTCTCCCTGGCAGGTACGCTCTTTCTGCTGCTCAGCATCAGTTACGCCGTTGCCATGCTCTTTTGTGGTTTTCTCGCCGCTCGAATCGGCCATGGCAAAACCATTGTCACTGCCCTGGCCATGATTGCTTTCGGACTATTGCTTGCGGCTCTAGCGCCAAATGTCCCCCTGCTTGCCGTCGGATTGTTTCTTATCGGGGCAGGTGCGGGTACCTATCCGCCGTCTGGTATTGTCATGATCAATACTAAAATCAGCCTCCAGAAAAGAAGCACCGCCTTTGCCTACCACGAAGTTGGACCTAACCTGGCGCTGCTGTTGGCACCGCTGTTTGTTTTAGCCATAGAACCCTGGTTTGGGTGGCGAGGGGTGCTTATATGGATGGCCCTGGTATGTGCGCTGGCCTCTGTGGCTTTTTTGCGCTGGGGAGCTGCCGACAGCGGCATTGGCGCAGCTCCCGATATCAGCACCATTGGAACGATCTTGAAGCTGCGCAGTACACTGGTTGGCATGGTCATCCTGTCTGCCACGCTTGGCGGTTTGCATGGTGTCTATTCAATTCTGCCTGCCTATCTGGTAACGGAGCATTCCCTATCACCTCAGTATGTAAATGTTCTGTTGATGCTGTCGCGTATCGCCGGTGTGCTCCTTCTTCTCAAGACCGGGGCCATCATCAACCGCATTGGCAAGAGAAAAACGATCATCTGGGTTCTACTCTTTTCGAGTCTTTTTACCGGTCTTGTGGGTTTGGTGAAGGGTGCGTTGATCCCAATTGTGGTGATTGTGCAGCCTGCCTTTATTGCCATACTGATTCCGGCACTGCTGTCTTCGATCGCAGAAATTGGTGAAATCCACTACCAGAATATTACCTACGCCGTAATCATAATCGTCGGAGTCGGCTTTGGCGCAGGCGTGGCTCCAGCACTGCTTGGCTTTTTTGGCGATATGGGCTTTGGCTGGGCAGGCTTTGTCACCCTGGCTGGCTATATGGTTCTCGCCGTACTTTTTCTGCTTAAAACCCCGATGTTTGGTCGTGAATAAGGAAATAAAGTAGATCAGGGACATCGATGACAATTCGTATCAGAGATGTCCCTTGATTGTTTGGTTTGGGCTTATAGGCTTATTGAGCTTGTCTTGCTCATCGTGGAGTGATAACGACCCCGTCTTCCGGGAGTCTGCTCCCATTTTCAATAGATTTTTACTTTTACCGTTGGTTGCGAAGATTAAACTCACCCTCTTCCGAGATAACAATCTTTGGTGCAAACCCTCCAGGATCCATCTTCGCATTAAAACTAAATGTGAAGACATCTCTTGGGTCCTGCATCAGAGAGCTGATAAGCCTGATCCCTTTAATAAGATCGACGTTTGCTTCCAAGGTGATATCTGCCTGCCCATAGGGTTCAACGGTTGGAAGGCTGTTGGAAACTCCCGCAAGAACTTTGTACCCTTCAATATCGACGGTATAGTAGATACCTTCGAGATGAAGGGGCTCACGGTTGGGGTTGATAATATGCAGACCGATTTCGAATCGTGGCGTAACACCATCGTGCGGCAGCATCTTAAATGTATTCAGACTGACATCAGGAGGTTCGAAGTGATGATTCGTTATTCCAGCGCAACCGCTAAAAAAAGACAACGACACCAGTAACAACAGAAAGCCCAATAATTTGTGCATGATGTTTTCCTCTTTGTAAATAAAGATGAGATTGTGACGAGCTGCGTGTGCATCTAGAGACCGAGTAACAATAAAGCTGGAGTAGGAGAGGTACGAGTAATTATTCCTCTGTATATCTAATTCATAGGTTTTCATTAGTTATCAATGGAGCAGATGTCAAATGTTTCAAATCTTTCATGCACCACTTTGTTAGTGCTTTTATGCCTCCAAGAACACTGAAATTGCTTATAACGTGTTCATTGCATGCAATGAGAAACCATCAGGAAAGACAAGGTAATCCGAGCCACATAGTTTCCCGGAAAACTGAATTGACAAAGTGAGTTAAATCAACTAAATGGATCCTAACACTTAGTAGATGGGATGTGCTTGTTATTGGTCTTGACAATGTATTGGCTTATTTTTCTTTGTTAATCACCAAATCTCTTTGTAGCGCACATGGAGCGAGGAAATCATGACGACAGCTGCCCCACGTGAGGTGACCACGCCACACCGCAAGATACCGCTTGAGATACCGGATGGTGTCGCACCCACTGAATTTTTTAACAGTCCATGCAATCTCAGGCATTTAACCAGAGAAAACGGCCTGCTTAGCAATCCGCAAGGATTTCTTCTTTATCGTAAAGCCATTGGGCACTCCAATCTGTTTGACACCTCAATTATCTTTGACACCTCGCAAAGAGTCTTGGATCCCATGGGAAGACCGGTTCGGCGGGATCAGTTGAGCAGAGAGGAGAAAATAACTTTCAGCCGTATGACCAAGGTAATCATGCATTACATGTTGGAAAAATATCCAGACCCGGCACAGCACTTGGTCTTTTGCGGTGAAGCAAGCCTGGATGCCACCTGGCCGTTAAATAAACCGGGTGTGCCGAGCATACGAATGATTCACAATCATTTCATGGTCTTTGAAAACAGCGTGCTGGCTGCATCTCCTCATGCAGCTGCGGACAACCCTAACCTGACGGATAGCGGTCACAATGGACTTTTCCTCCAGTATCTGAGCGATGTTTACCTGCGCTTTTTTGAGGTATTGGACCTTGAGGTGCTGCGACCATTGCCACCTGATGAAGGCAGACTTTCCATAACGGGTTATCCCCAGGGATTGCCGAGCTGGGAGGTGTGTGGCGGTGCAGATTCGTTGAATAAAGGCAAATTCTGGACAGAGTATGATATGGTGCTCGAGGGATTTCTCGATTT
The DNA here is from genome assembly GCA_013042695.1 of Desulfobacterales bacterium. Lineage (GTDB taxonomy): Bacteria > Desulfobacterota > Desulfobulbia > Desulfobulbales > Desulfocapsaceae > JABDPQ01. The sequence goes on from JABDPQ010000694.1 coordinate 18,715, forward strand.
TTATCGTGCCTTTTTTGCGCTGGTTGCGGCTGAGGATACCAGAATTCCTCATGATGCTGCCTATCCCGATCAAATAGAAA
>JABDPQ010000699.1 GCA_013042695.1 Desulfobacterales bacterium
CGTTGTTTTGGATGTACGCGAAATGTCTTCTTTTACAGACTATTTTGTCATAATGAGTGGTCGATCAACACGGCATGTTCAAGCTTTGGCGGACAGTCTAGAGGGTGAGTTGCGCTCCAAACGTATCAAAACCTCCCGAACCGAGGGGATGCAGGAAGGTAAGTGGGTGCTCCTTGATTTCGGTGATGTTGTCGTCCACGTTTTTTATCATGAGCAAAGGGAGTTCTACGATCTCGAAGGCTTATGGCACGATGCTCCCCGCATAGACGATCTCTCCGATCACAAGTAATGGATTATTTCATCCATCGTGGGCGCACCATATAAGTCTAGCTTTACAGGATGAGTATCCCTCTTTAAAACCCAGAGAAACTATGCACTATCTGAGCACTCGTGGCGGTGTTGAGCCAATACCATTTACCGAAGCGATGATGATGGGTCTGGGGGTAGACGGCGGCCTCCTGCTGCCACGAGCCATCCCGCGAATCAATAGGAGCACATTTGAGTCATGGCAGGAATTATCATACGGCCAGCTGGCATTTGAGGTGATGTCACGTTTTATTGACGACATTCCTGCCGCCGACTTAAAAGAGATGATTCATGCATCTTACACCTCATTTACCCATCAAGAGGTCACACCACTGGTCCATCTTGACGACATGCACATTCTGGAATTGTTTCATGGACCAACATTTGCATTTAAAGATATTGCTTTGCAGTTTCTCGGCAATCTTTTCGACTATATTCTCAACCGGGACGATTTAACTATTAACATTCTCGGAGCTACCTCAGGAGATACAGGAAGTGCTGCTATTGCCGGGGTAAGAGGTAAAGAGCGCATTAACATTTTCATCCTGCACCCCCACAATCGTATTAGTCCGATTCAGGAAAAACAGATGACGACAGTCACTGATGCAAATGTTTTCAACATCGCAGTAAGAGGCACATTTGATGACGCTCAAGCAATCGTCAAAGACGTTTTTGGCGATATCGATTTTAAGACCGAATATCGCCTGGGCGCCGTCAATTCCATTAACTGGGCCAGGGTGCTTGCACAGGTCGTCTATTTTATATACAGCTGTCTGCATCTCAGCTCTCACGAAAAAGATAGGGCGACCTCTTTTTCAGTGCCGACAGGTAATTTCGGCGATATCTTCGCCGGTTTCATCGCCAAAAAAATGTTGCCTGAAGGCTCCATCAATACACTGCTGCTGGCTACCAACGCAAATGACATTTTAGCACGATTTGTCAACGAGGGGGACTATTCCCGCGGTAGAGTGATTGCTACCTCAAGTCCCTCCATGGATATCCAGGCTGCTTCAAACTTCGAGCGCTATCTCTATTACCTCTATGACAGGGACCCGGCCCGCGTGAAAGATTCCATGGAGCGTTTCAAGCAGGAAGGGAAACTCGACCTGACAAGTGAACTGGATAAAATCAAACGCGATTTTACTGCCGTCTCTGTTTCAGAAGGCAAGATCCGAGAGACAATCGCTACGTATTATAATCAACACAATTATATCTTAGACCCGCACACCGCTGTGGGGGTTTATGCTGCTACAAAGCATCGGAAACAGGGTATTCCGATGGTTTGTCTTGCCACAGCCCACCCAGCCAAATTTAGGGAATCGGTGCAAATGGCGATAGACAAGCAGCTAGATCTGCCAAAAGCTTTAAGGTCCATTATCAATAAGCCATCACGGTGCGAGGTAATGAATGCAGACAAGAAGGAGATCATGACCTTCATCACTAAAAATGCCCTCAAATAGTTTGTTATGTCTGCTGACAGCATTACATATGTCAACAGGGTTAATCACGCCGCCGCCTTCCTGACAGAGCATTTCGACTCTTTTCCACAAAACGTTATCCAGGTCGGCACAGGACTTGGGACTATCTCAGATAAAATAGAAATTGAAGCTGCAATACCGTATGAAGACATTCCGTTTTTTCCTCATGTAACGGTTGCCAGCCATTCCGGCACGCTCATCGTCGGCAGGATCGAAAATCAGCGGGTAGCAATTCTGTCAGGTAGATTCCACTATTACGAAGGTTACTCAACCAAGGAAGTCACCTTCCCGATACGCGTCATGCAGGTTCTTGGAGCACGCCGGCTGATTATCACCAATGCTGCCGGTGGACTCAACCCCCTTTTCAAACCGGGAACCATAATGGTAATCAGGGATCACCTGAACTTTATACCTGAAAATCCACTCAGAGGAGCAAATATTGATGCATGGGGTCCGCGCTTTCCGGATCTTTCAGAACCATATCATCCGGGATTAATTCGGACGGCATTGGACTGCGCCACAATCTGTACGCTCACTAATGTTGTAACAGGGGTCTATGCCTGTATCCCCGGGCCAAGTCTTGAGACTCCTGCTGAAACTCGCTGGCTCCGTAATTGCGGTGCAGATGGGGTGGGCATGTCTTCGGTACCTGAGACCATTGTTGCCCTGCACGGCGGCATGCAGGTTCTCGGACTATCTGTAGTTGCCAATGTTAATGATCCTGATAACTTTCAACCGATTACCCTTGAAGATATTATTCTGACAGCCTCTGAGGTTGCGCCTCAGCTGGAGAGGCTGGTTGTTGAAATCCTCACCCGTATCAGTGAATAGATCGAGGTCATCTGCCATGAACCCGGATTCGCAAACACAGTTAATCGTTTCAGGCTCTTATCTTTTACCAACCTGCCGTCAGCAGAACTATATTAAGAATGGGGCTGTTGCCATTACCAATGACACCATTGTCGATATTGGCGAGCGATCGCATCTTTTAAAGCGATACCCTGAAGTAAGAGAAATACATGAACCACATGGTTTAGTCATGCCGGGATTGGTTAACACTCATACACATGCAGCAATGTCCTGTTTTAGGGGATTTGCCGATGATCTTCCTCTGATGACATGGCTACAGGAATATATCTTTCCGGTTGAGGCCCAGCTCGACAGTTCTATGGTCTACTATTCTACGCTGCTCTCGATTGCAGAAATGATCAAATCTGGTACAACCAGCTTTTGCGATATGTATCTGTTTGCCATGGATGTTGCCAGGGCAGCAGAGCAAGCCGGCATCAGAAGCTGGATTGGTGAAGTCTTGTATGATTTTCAATCACCCTCATATGGCAAGCTCGAGGACGGGTTCACCTATGTCAGGGAGATGTTTGAGCTCTATCGGGACCATCCATTAATCACGATTACCGTTGATCCTCACAGTGTCTATACCTGTGCACCCTCATTGCTTAAAAAGTGCGGCCTGCTTGCTAAAGAGTTCGACACCCTCTTGATCACCCACCTTGCGGAAACTGAAACTGAAGTTGACCTCTGCAGAACTGAACATGGAGCAACGCCGGTAAGCCATCTTGAAAACCTGGGACTGCTTGATAACAATCTGCTCGCGGCACATTGCGTAAAGCTCAATGAGAATGATATCGAACTGCTTGCTGCTCGGGACGTCAAAGTCAGTCATTGTCAGGAATCAAATATGAAGCTGGCCTCAGGTACAGCGCCCATCCCTGCTCTGCTGCAGCGAGGAGTAACCGTCTCAATTGGCACTGACGGCAGCGCCAGTAATAATGATGTTGACATGTTTTCTGAAATGAACACCGTTGCAAAAGTGCACAAAGTCTCAACCATGGATCCAACCATAATGAATGCGGAGACGACACTGCATGCTGCAACTCTTGGAGGAGCGTCAGCCCTTGGAGTCGATGACCAGATTGGCTCACTAGAACCTGGCAAAAAAGCAGATCTCATTGTACTTGATCTTAATCAGCCGCACCTCATTCCTCTTTATAATATTCCTTCGCACCTGGTTTATGCGGCTCGCGGAGCAGATGTGGTTCACTCAATAATCAATGGAACGGTGGTCATGCAGAACCGAAAACTCCTTACACTTGATGAGTCGGCGCTGATTGTTCGAATGAGTGACATCGCACAGAAAGTTCTTAATATAAGAAAAAGGGCTATAAAGAGCGGCTAACTAACTGATCTCTCGTTCCAGATTTATCGACTTTTTTGGAAATGACGGCCGCACATCGTGTTGCTTGACTTTCTGATAATACTGCTCTACATTCAGGCTGAAACGTGCAGAGATTCCGCCATTGCATTGAGAAGTGACCTACTTCAACACAGCTGTTAATCGAGGTTGAGAAATGTTCGGACTTGGAATGCCAGAACTTATTGTTATACTGGTGATTATCGTCATCATCTTTGGCGCCGGCAAACTTCCAGAAATCGGCTCTGGTATTGGCAAAGGCATAAAGAACTTTAAAGAAGCCACCAGTAAAGATGACTCGAAGAAAATCGACGAAGAAAAATCTGATAAAAGTGACTCAAACTCGGCCTGATCGGCGCAATTAAAGACTTACGCCAAGGAGAGAAGAGATGTTTGGACTTGGAACACCAGAACTCATCGTTATACTCGGTATTGCCTTTCTGATTTTCGGTGGGAAAAAACTTCCTGAAATTGGTTCCGGCCTGGGCAAGGCGATATCTTCTTTCAAAAAAGGGGTCAACGGCGTCGAGGATGGAGGCAAAAGCCTGATTGACGATATTCCCGGAGTAAAAGAAGTCGCAGAAGTAAAAGAACAGGTGGATAAGGTTAAAAATATTGGTAACATAACCAAATAGATAAGCTCTTCTTCCGACTCTGGAAATAACGCTGTTTCACCAGGGCCTTCTCTGCATATCTCATTCTACAAGAAGCTGACAAAATAGGTTATAAAAACAGTGCATAGTGCCGTTTTGCGGCACAAATAATGCTTAAAGATGCTTTTTCTTCCTGAATAGTAAAGCCTACGGTCGACACACTTTTTCAGCCCCATTTCATTATCCTCAGTCAATGAAAAAAGGTGTGGCGCTGCTTTTGGTTCCATTCAGTTCTTATCTCCTCATGCGCTTATCGATAATCCTGCTCTCACCCCACGTAACCAGGATCATCTTTATGGTTTTTAGCTGTAAAGATGTTATTATTACTAATGAAATATTGCTTTCATTGTTCACATCACCATGTCTGCATGGTTGACGCCATGAAAAACCCTTTACATAAAAAGCTTCAAGCGATCAAAGAAGTACAGATCATCAGGGGGATTGAGCTTCCTGTCGGTCTTGAGTTTAGACAACTCGTGGTCACCGGTCCGCCTGGTGCAGGTAAAACATATTATATTAACCAGATAGGTGGATGGCCTAATGAAGGTTATCTTGACCTGACAAAAGAGGGCTGGTGGCGAGACCAAACCCTTGTATACCGCCCACGTG
>JABDPQ010000700.1 GCA_013042695.1 Desulfobacterales bacterium
TGAGAGCAGGCCCGCCAAAGATGTATAACAGACCCATGGCAACAGGAATACCAACAACATTGTAAGCAAATGCCCAGAACAGGTTTTGCCTGATATTTCGCATCACTGCCCGTGACAGGCAAAGTGCGGTAATCACCCCATCGAGATTGCTTTTCATCACGACGATGTCGCCGGATTCAATGGCAATATCAGTGCCGGTTCCCATGGCAATCCCGGTATCTGCCTGGGCCAGGGCTGGCGCATCGTTGATGCCGTCACCGACCATTGCCACACGTGCCCCGCCGCGCTGCAATTCTTCCACCTTGCTCCGTTTTTCGTCAGGCATAACCTGGGCGATAACGTTATCGATTCCCGCCTGGCGAGCTATTGCCTGGGCGGTTGCTGGGTGATCTCCGGTAAGCATGACAACGTCTAAGCCCATTTCCTTAAGATCGGCAACACATTGAGGAACCTCAGGTTTGAGCTGGTCGGCAATGGCGATATAGCCTGCGACCTTATGGTCAATGGCGATGAACAACAAGGTTTTTCCAGCCGAGGAATATCTTTCATCTTTGGCGACATCTTCAGGAATTTGCATATTATTCTCTTCCAGAATCCTGGTGTTTCCAACAAGTACCTCATGCTCACCTACTCGTGCTTTTATTCCTGATCCGGCAAGCAGAGTAAAAGACTCCGGCTGTATCAGCTCATGCCCAAGCATCCTGGCATAGTTAACAATCGCCTCAGCAAGAGGATGTTCTGAGGATTGTTCTGCGGCGGCAGCCAGCACTAAGGTATGCTCTTTGGCTATATCGTTTTCTATCCAGACGTAATCACTGACCGCTGGTTTTCCTGTAGTTAAAGTGCCAGTTTTGTCAAAAATTACCGTTTGCGTTTTCTCGGCTCGCTGCAGAGATTCCCCGTTTTTAATCAACACTCCCAGCTGTGCTCCCCTGCCCGTCCCGACCATGATCGAGGTCGGGGTAGCCAATCCCATGGCACAGGGGCAGGCGATAACCAGAACGGCGATAAAAAAGCGCAGGGCCAGGGAGAACTCCACGTCGCCAATAACATACCAGGCGACCCCGGTACCAAGAGCAATCACCATGACGATGGGGACGAAATAAAGGCTGATGCGATCGGCAAGAGCGGCAATGGGCGCTTTTGACCCCTGCGCCTCCTGCACCATTCTGATTATTCGGGATAAAACAGTATTCTCACCAGTCTGAGTAGCTCTCACCTGCACGGCACCAACCTGATTCAATGTACCGCCATATACTTTATCACCCGCTTGCTTTTCAATGGGAAGGCTCTCACCGGTGAGCATAGATTCGTCAAAGGAACTTGATCCGTTTGCAACAATTCCATCTACCGGCACACGCTCGCCAGGCTTAATCAGCAATATGTCATCTGTTTTAATTTCATCGGTGGCAATTTCTCGCTGTGAGCCGTTTTCAATGAGTGTGGATCTGTCAGGTGTTAACTGCACCAGTTGTGAAATAGCATCCGAGGTGCGGAATTTCGATCGGTTTTCAAAATATTTACCGAGCGACACCAGAGCAATCAGGATGCCTGCAGATTCAAAATAAAGATCCATCACCCGTTCGTACACGTTCAGCCCCAGCCCGATCTCGATAAGCCCCCAGGCTGAATAAATAAACGCAGCACCGGTTCCTATCGCTATAAGAGAATCCATATTGGGAGATTTCCGTAACAAAGCAGGGATGCCGTTTAGGTAGAAATGTCTGCCTAAAAACATGATAGGCAGAACCAGGCAGAACTGAGCTAATCCGAAGAGAAAAGGATGGGTTTGCGGATGCAAGATTGCAGGCAGGGGTAAACCGATCATTTCACCCATGGCGATATAAAACAGCACAGATGCAAAACCTAGCGAGATCATAAGAGATCGCTTCATGGCCCCAAGACTATCGAGCGTCTCTCGTCTTTTTTTGCTGAACTCACTACTATCTGCAATGCTTCGCTCAGCCGTAAATCCGAGATCACCTATGGATTCCCGAATCTGTGGTGTGGTAATATGCCTGCTGTCATAGCGTATGACTGCCGTCTCCATTGCAAGATTTACTTCGGCAGACAGGATACCTTCTTTGCCATTCAGTACATTCTCAATTCTTGTAGAGCAGGAGGCACAATGCATACCGGAAATAGTGAATGTAACATCTCTTGCAAAACTATTATCTTCTTGAAGACCAAACCCAATGCCTGCAACACGGTCGACAATCGATTCAATAGTTATGTGACTATCATGAAACCTACATTTCATTTTTTCTGACGCCAGATTTACCTGTGCCGACTCCACCCCATCAAGCTGTGAAACAACACGCTCGATCCTGCTTGAGCAGGCTGCACAATGCATACCGGACACTGAAAATGTCTGTTCTATAAGACTCATCACTATTTACCGTCTCTACCTTGACCATCACGACTCAAGTCGTTACATATAGTGTCTAGCAATACAATGTAGTACTGCTGACTTACGTAAAATAAAATAATAAACAAACAAGAGAATACAATGGCACGAATCAAGATAAAGGGAATGAGCTGCCAGCATTGCGTTGCTTCAACGACAAAGGCCCTGGAGGAAATTCCGGGGGTGAGCAACGTCAAGGTTGACTTGGACAGCGCGGAAGCCTCTTACGAAGGTGAGGTTGACCCTCAGCTCATACGGGAGGCAATTACCAAGATTGGCTTTGAAGTTACTTCCTAATTTTTTTCGCTATTAATACAGATAAACAACGTTTCCGAATTCAAACATTGTTGGTGAGCCTTTTGCAAAATGATGATTTGCGTTCAAAGTCAAGGCATGCGAAAAATTTTTACCACAGGCACATAATTGATATTCTGAGCATAGAAA
>JABDPQ010000701.1 GCA_013042695.1 Desulfobacterales bacterium
GAGTCATAGCCGCGATGTGTTGCTAAGTCAAAAGCAACCGATAGACCTTTCTGCCCAGCGTCAAGTGCTTGGCGATAGAAGGCATTTGACTCTTTGGCAGTTGAAAACCCTGCGTATTGCCTGATAGTCCAAGGCCTGCCGGCGTACATAGTTGCCATGGGGCCTCGGACATATGGCGCCAGACCGGGAAGACTATTAACACCTTCAAGGTTTTCAATGTCTTCTGCAGTATAGAGCGGCTTGACATTGATTCCTTCAGGTGTTGGCCAGTCAAGAGAACTGAGCGGCTTTCCCTTCATGAGTTTTCCTGCAAGTTCTTCCCAGCTCTTGAGATGAGAATGTGGTGACATGGTCGACTCCTCTTGTTCTATGGGGAATAAAAGTGTTTTTTAGCGCTCCTCTCGTTCACACAATTCAACCAGAATTCCGCCGGTAGCTTTTGGGTGTAAAAAAGCTATCCGCGCACCACCGGCACCAATACGGGGTTCCTGATCGATTAATTGAACATTTTTGGATTTCAGTTCAGCAAGAGCGTCATCGATGTTGGCAACCCGAAAGGCAATATGTTGAAAACCCTGCCCTCTTTTTTCAATAAATTTAGCCACGGGACCGTCCGGCGATGTTGACTCAAGGAGTTCAACCTCACTCTCTCCAACCGGGAAAAATGCAGTCTTGACTTTCTGCTCGGCAACGGTTTCTGCTCCATCGAATTCAAGGCCAAGAATCTCAGACCAGAAATTTTTGCCATCATCAATAGAGTTTACGGCAATTCCTAAGTGGTCAATTTTGAGTATCTGCATACTATTATTCCTCCTTTGATAGCGTTTAGCGCTCAGGGCTGACTTCTGCTCTTTGACGAACATTATGAGCGTTCTCAGAATCAGGTGAAAGTTCATCAGGGTTGGTCATTCCTCGCCAGACCATTTCAAACATGCTGTTGGCCTGGGCTGAGAGGCTTTCCTCCTGTCCGCGAAGTATCCACATAAAAAAACTTCTTTGCACAAAGCCCATGAGAAAATCAAGAAGCGTGCCCGCTCTGACGTTTTGGTTGAGAATACCTTCTTTTTGTCCTTGTCTGAGTACATCTATCATCAAGCCCATCATTCTCGGCTGGGCGAAGGTTTTATCGCCCATCCAGGTATTCATCGGTAAGGTCATAAAAACAATTCTTCCCAGACCGACATGCCGTTCATAATAATCCAGCTGCAGCCAGAACACCTTGCGCAGTTTCTCTTTGAGGTCTTCAATCCCCTGGAGATGATCAACAATTCGATCGGTAAGTTTCCCCATCCAAACATCTACAAAGGCAAAAACTAAACGCTCCTTGCTACCATAATGTTTATAGATTGTGGTAAAACTTACTCCGGCTTTTTCTGCAACATCCCTGATACTTGCTTTGTGAAAATCTGAGTTTGAGAAAATCTCAAGGACTGCTTTTTCAAGGCGTTGATGAACGTCGGGATGAAATTTGTCTGCCATTTTTTTATAAATCTTTAGTTTTTCAAATTCGTCTGGCCCTTGTACGCTCTCGGGCCTGCTCCTGTTGCATCATACCTCGTGAAACCAAACCATGCCGACAGCTGTTTTAGGCTGTTGCTGTCAGCTCAGTCTGAGCCCGTAATTTGTCAATGCTGAATCGTGTTACGCTGACCATCTGTCGGTTAGTTCCAAAATCAGCCAGCTGACATCAGGTCACAATGTTTATGCAGTCGGGTCATTTGTTTATCAGCCTATTTATCAGCCTATGACACAGAGTACGGCACCCTTGGTGATGCTGTCACCGCTGTCAAAGTCAATTGCAGTAATGGTGCCATCGCACGGCGCAGGCAGGGCATTCTCCATTTTCATAGCCTCAAGTACAACGACGGTATCACCTTGCTTGACACTCTCGCCCACATTCTTCTCATATTTGACGATCATGCCGGGCATTGGCGCTAACAGGAGTGTACCCGATGCCGCAGCTGGAGCAGCCGAAGCAGTTTCTTGCTTCGCAGGGGCCGGTGGCGCAGGCGCAGCTGCGGTCGGTGCTGCAACTACGGGAGCTTGCTGCTGCAAAGCCAGATTCTGGGGTGTGGCCGACATGGTCGTTCCGCCGACCGGATCAACTTCGACGTTGAAATATTCGTTGTCGACAAAAACATTAAAGGTTCGTACGGCTTCGGTTTTGGTTGGGGTATCCGGTTTGGCTTCAATGAGTTTACCTTCCTTGGCTTTCTTGAGCATCTCATCTCGTGTCTTGACGTCCTCCAAGGAAATTGGTTTGACATTGTCTGGCACGGGTGAGATTCCATATTTCCATTCAAGGAATTTTTTCCCGGTGACCGGAAACTGGGCATAGAGAATAACATCATCAATATCTTTTGCCAGCTCGCCAACCGCCTCTTTTGCTTTCTCAAGTTCCGGTTCAAGAACCTCAGCCGGACGACAGGTAATTGGTTCTTCACCTCGCGAGTATCCTTTAAGCGCTTTCTTTTGAACCTCAGGATTTATTGGCACAGCGGTTTTGCCATAAAGACCATAACAAAGATCTTTCACCTGCCCGGTAATCATTTTATAGCGCTCACCGTCAGTATCATGCAGAACGTTATTGACGGTCTGTACG
>JABDPQ010000713.1 GCA_013042695.1 Desulfobacterales bacterium
AAATGAAGTAGCTTGCTTACAATGCCAGACCTAAAAAACGTAGTTTAAGAAATAGAATAGGATCGACCTGTTTTACTGTTTGAAAATCTTTTCTGCAGCAACTTAGATCGCTCATAAGGATGCAACCGATGAACAGACAATTTTTTGAATTCTGGGGAAACTACTTCACCAACGTTGCTCAAGGTCAAAAGCAGATCGAAGAGATATCTGCCTGGATGAATAAGGGTTTCAGCGGGACTGATGACCTTACAAGGCTTTTCCGGCGCTGTTATGGCCTGGATGAACCGGAAGCCAACGCTTCATTGGTTTCACAGAAATGGCAGAAGGCCATCACCGAATTCCAGGAGAACTTCTCCCAAACTGCCAATGCCTGGGGTTGGGTCACCAAGGCTGAGCATCAGCAAGTTCTTGATAAATGTGCAGAACTTGAAAAAAAAATCCAACAGCAGCAAACTACTATAAGCCAATTGCGTGACCTGCTGAATCAGGAAGGTTTAGGACACACTGAGCTGTTTCAGCACTTTAAAAATATATACGAGGACCAAAGCAAACAGTTTCAAGATTTGATGAAAAGCATCAATGAGGCGGTTAGCGACAAGTCCTGATTAATATAAACGTCTCAGCAGCAATGTAGAGTAGAAAATTGGTAATCAGGTGCCATTGAAAGTGAGCTAATACAAACAACAAACGAGCAAAGGGAAGAGGGAATAATATGTTGGAAATCAAAGATTCTGTAGCCGTAATCACCGGCGCTGCAAGCGGTATTGGGTTTGCCTTGGCCAAACATTGGGTAGATCACGGAGGTAAGGTTGTTATTGGTGACGTTGCTGCCGAAGCTCTTGAACAGACAAAGAAAGAACTTGGAGCAGCAGTCACAACCGTGCAATGTGATGTTACTCAGGAAACAGATTGTGCGGCACTCGCTGATGCTGCCATCAAAACATATGGTCAAATCAATCTGGTGGCACCTTTTGCTGGCATTATCATGGACGGCCTTATGGTATCCCCGGATCGAGAGACAGGAAAGGTTACAGACAAGATGTCTTTGGGCCAGTTTCAAAAGGTTCTTGACATCAATCTGACTGGTGTTTTCTTAACGGTACGTGAATGTAGCGAGCGCATGATCAATGAAGGCTGTCGAGGGCTGATCTGCCTCATTTCCTCCACTGGCTCTCTGGGTACCGCTGGGCAAATCAATTATGCATCCACCAAGGCTGCCATGTCGGTAATGCCAAAGGTAATTACCGCCGAATTTTTTCGACGGGGTATAGCCGACCGCCTTCGCTGCGTAGCAGTGGCGCCCGGTTATGTAGGTACGGCCATGGTCAAGGGCATGAACCAAAAAGCCTTGGACAGAATTGTTGGCCAAGTCCCAATCGGCCGTCTGGTCGAGCCTGAAGAGGTGGCCATGTTTGTCGGGGATATCTACAAAAACGAAGCCTTAAGCGGTGATGTGTTTTTCATCCATGGTGGACTGCGATTGGGATCCAAAGGGTGATGCCGCAAGATCAATATCAGCAAATGAAGGGAAAGGTCTTCCATGAATGAAAAAAATGAAGATCCGTTTGGAATGTCGTCAATTGCCAACATCTGGTTAAAATCAATGGGTGACCTCTGGGGGAACATGGCTGAGCAATGGGCAGCTTCCCAAGATCAACAAAAAATGGGGTCCATGGGGAGCCAATATTCCAACCCTAAAGCCCAGGCCGCCATGGAAGCAACACTTAAGAATTTCAGAGCCATGTCTGGAGTTATGGCAACGCCGGAATCCTTAGCCGCACTGCTCAAAGGTGGTGGGACAGTGCCTGAGGTTTTGTTGAAACTTTCCCAGAGTTCCCTTGACGGCTTTTTCGAAATGCAACAGAAGATGGTAGAACGACTTGGTCGGGTAGGCGAGACTGCAGAGGCTTATAAATTTCAAGACATAGATGAAAATATATTTCGGGCCTGGACCGATACCTATGAGAAGGAATTCAAGCAATTTTTCCATATCCCGCAACTGGGATTAATGCGCAACTATCAGGAAAAAATCAATCTCGTCGCTGATAAATACAGTCTTTTCCAGTCAACTCTTTCTGAATTTTTATGTCTTTTGGGCCTTCCTTTCAACCGAACACTGCAGGTAATGCAAGACAAACTGGCTGAAATGGCCGAAAGTGAAGGGTTACCAGAGGAGACCAGAGAGTATTACAACATGTGGGTCAAAGTGCTTGAAGGACATTACATGACCCTTTTTCAAACGCCTGAATATACTGAAACTCTGGCAAGGACGGTTAATGCTCTGGCTGATTTTTCGGCCGCTCGAAATGCTGCACTAGAGGACTTATTGGATACGCTTCCGGTAGCCAAGCTGTCAGACATGGACGACATGGCCCGCGAACTGTATGAATTAAAAAAGCGAGTTCGTAAGCTGGAGAAAGAACAAACAAAATAATCCGTATCCGATTAATCAGCATATCTGTTTACCATTTTTAAATGAAACAGTGGTGTCAAGATTACTCGGCCGCAAAGGTTTACCTGAGACCAGAAACGGTTTTGTTATAAACCGAAATTCATAAATTCTGGTTCATATGGGGGGATGCATATGTCACAAGGAAAAATTCCTGTAGATTTAATTCTATCAAAGCTGGCAGAAGAGGCTGAGAAGGTACAATCCCGTGCCCAAAAAGCATCGGAGGTGCTACTGGAGAACTTGGATACCGAGCTTGCTAAAACCGCTTACGAAGTGGTTTATCAAGAAGACCGAGTCAAACTGAAACACTATTTTCCCCGCAAAAAAAGTCCTTATAATACACCCTTGCTCGTTGTTTATGCCTTAATAAACCGTGAGACAATGTTAGACCTGCAGCCCGGGCGCAGTGTTGTCGAGCGTTTTTTAGACAGCGGTATAGATTTATACATGATCGACTGGGGTTATCCCACACGAAAAGACCGATTCCTGGGTTTTGATGATCATATTAATGGCTATATGGACAATGTCGTCGATTTCATTCGCAAGCAGCACAAGGTTGAGAAAATCAATCTCATGGGTATCTGCATGGGAGGAACCTTCAGTGTCATATACTCTGCATTACACCCCAAAAAAATCAAAAACCTGGTCACCACGGTCACACCTACCAACTTCGATACCGAAAAAGGGCTGCTTCATGTCTGGATGGAAAATATGGACGCCGATCGCGTGGTGGATACATACGGTAATCTTCCAGCGGATATTATGAATCTCGGTTTTCTTCTGCTTAATCCTGCACGTTTGATGATTGATAAATACGTCGGTTTCATGGAACACTCGGACAACAAACAGTTCGTCGAAAATTTCATGCGCATGGAGAAATGGATTTTCGACAGCCCCGACTTGCCCGGTGAAGTTTTTCGCCAATTCATCAGAGACTGCTATCAGGGCAACAAGCTCTTAAAAAACGAGTTAGAGGTGGGAGGCAACCGGGTAGATCTCAAAAAACTGACCATGCCACTTCTCAATATATATGGTAAATATGATCACCTGGTGCCGCCAGAAGCCTGTGAAAAACTGGTTCACCATGTAGGGAGCAAGGACACTGAGGATCTCTGTCTGAATACCGGACACATCGGCATATATGTCAGCTCGAAATATCAGGAAGCGTTTGCACCCAAGATCGCAGAATGGTTGAAAGATAGGGACCATATCCCTAAAACACGGGCACCGCGTAAAAATACCAGACCTGCTAAAAAGACTGCGGCAACTGCTGCGGCTTCCCGGTCAACAAAAACCAAAGCTGCCAAAGTCGTGAAATAGGAAGGCCTAAAATTGCGAGAATTATCAGACTTCCATTAACCTCTAATGTGCATAGATCACGTTACCAGGAGAGACCCCGATGACCAGGGATACAGACTATTTTAGATCTTTTTGTTCAATCAGTTCCGCTTTTGGAACGGCAGCAAGCAGAGAAGACCTGCTTAAGCTGATTGTCGACAGTGCCGTTAGTTCAATGGAAGGCAAAGCTGCCTGTTTGTTTCTGGCAGATGAGAGAGAGGATAGATTTGTGGCTATGGCACAAACTGGCCTGTCAGACACGTATCTCCATGCAAATCCCTTAACGGCTGGCAAATTAGTGGCCGCTCTCAATAAAAAAGGATTTCTGGCTTTTCCCGACGCCACAACGGATCCGCTGTTGGAGAATCACGAGGCAAAAAAAAAGGAGGGAATAGCCTCATTACTCACCGTTCCGGTTAAAGTAAAAAGCCGTACCATCGGCATATTGTCACTGTATACTGCGACTCGACGAGAGTTTCAGACTGAAGAAATCGAGTTTTTATGCGCCTTGGCGGATCATGGCGGCATCGCCATCGAAAACAATCGACTGCACAGGCGTATGCAGAAAAATGCCATGTTGTTTCTGGAGCTGGCATCAAACATCAACTCATCCCTTGAAATCAAGCAGATACTAAAAAATCTGACGAACAACGTTTGTGACAAGTTTGATCTGAAAGGTGCTGTTATACGCCTACTTGATGATGACCAAAATGAATTGAAATTGGTCGCCAGTCATGGCCTCAGCGAAGATTTTCTTGAGAAGACCCTGTCAACGATTGCAACGCAAACCTCTCAACGTGCGTTAAACGGAGAAACTATCATTATCAGTGACACCGCAACCGATAATAGCATATCCTTGAAACAGGCCATGCAGGACGAAGGCCTGGTTTCTATGATTGTGACTCCCATACTTGCGCGGGAAAAAGTAATTGGTGTCCTGCGTCTCTACAGTGATGTAAAACGCGATTTTCCTGATGATGAAATAATGATGGTTAAGGCGCTTGCCCACCAGGGTGGTCTTGCCATTCAGAACGCTTCAATGTACCTGCAACTTCAAGAGGACAAAAAATCTCTCGAAGAGGATATCTGGAGCCATCGTTCCTGGTTTTGAACCATAATTTTTGATTTGGACGAGCTGGTGCAGACACCAAAATTGAATACTACTGGATCTATTATCTTCTACCGATATTAGTCCTCCCATTCAATCGGCAGCAATGTTTGCTTTTTTGTATTACACGTCTTGCAACAGGGAACGAGGTTATCTTTAGTGCTGCGGCCACCGCGTGAGAGGGGCACGAGATGATCCATGGTCAGTTCTTGGTGTTTGAAAATGTGATGACAATAATGGCATTTACCCGCTGCAGTCTTTCTCTGCCACCACCTGGTTTTTCGTAATTCTCGCGCTTTGTTTCGCTCCCGCCTGATATCCTCTTCATCTACTCCGTCAAACCCGAGAAAGTCGTCCGTCACTACACTACCTCCCCGATTAATAAACTACGAAACTCTCCAATGAGGTAGAGGGAGCCCGCCGCAACTATAAGGTCATCAGGGGTGGCCTGAGCCGAAACGCTCTTCAGTGCCTCTGCTACCGAATCAGTAATCAGAATATCATTTCTATCGGTGCCTGCAAACACGCCTGCAAGATCCTTGGGCAATGCGGCGCGCTCACTATCTGGGAGGGTCAGTATCAGAACATCAGCCTCCTGGGCAACTTCAAGCAGCATGTCCCGATAGTTTTTATCTGCCATTGAGGCCCAGATTACAAAAAGACGAGCGAAGCTGAACTGACTTTTCAGGGTATCTATAAGATAGGTAACTCCCGCTTGGTTATGGGCCCCATCCAGCAGGAATCGAACATTGGAAGAAGGTGGATACTTGGACGTCATTCCAGCAAGGTTTTCAGCGGGAACCTCTAGATACTCCATTCTCCCTGGCCATGAGGCTTGAGCTATTCCAGCAATAATGGCACCGTCGCCAACTGCAAAGCCGGCTTCCCGCAGTGCGATGGCAGCAGCTATGGTGCAGGAACTGTTGTCTATCTGCCAGGCGCCCCTCTTTCCATTTGTTGCTACTGCGATCTGAGTCGAATCGTCTGCTGTTTTCCAGATAAAATCAGTACCCTCGACTGGCTTCATGAAAAAATCTATATCTCTGGTACCAAGCGGTGCCTTGCGTCTTCTACAGATATCTTCTATGACCTCTCGTGCACTGCCCTCAAGAACACCTGATATTACCGGTATTCCAGTTTTGATTATACCAGCTTTTTCAAAGGCAACAGCTTCGACGCTTTCCCCCAGATACTGCTCATGGTCAAGACTGATCGTGGTAATAACTGATATCAAGGGTGTTATCACGTTTGTTGCATCAAGCCTGCCGCCCATGCCAGTCTCCAAGATGACAAGATCACATTTCTGTTCAGCAAACCAGCTGAAAGCCAGCGCCGTAGTGCACTCGAAATAGGTGATCGTTTGGCCTGCAAGAACCAGACGTATTCGTTCCATCAGCCTGGTAAAATCTTCTTCACTAATGTAGGTATCATTAATTCTGAAGCGCTCCCGAATCGAACTCAAATGAGGCGATGTATATAAACCTGTCTTAAATCCAGCGGTAGTCAAGATGTTTTGCAACATCGAGCAGACAGAACCTTTACCATTGGTGCCGGCCACGTGTACCGCAGAACATGCCTGCTCTGGCGAATCCAGCTTTTCCAGGATCGAACGCATGGCATCAAGACCAAGTTTAATCTTGTGCATTTGCAGATCATCAAGGTATCTGCAGGCATCCAGGTATGTTTCTATTGGTCTATTCACGTTATAAAATTCTAACAATTGTGGCTATATGTACCATTTCAGCTCTCGAGGATAGACAATTTTGCGTAATCCAGATGCAACGTCTTAACACCATGCCGGTCAAAGGAGATATCCAGTGATCGCGGTGGCGTCAATTTCTGTACGGTGCCTGCCCCAAAGAAGGGGTGGTCTACCCTGCTTCCCTTGGAAAAGTGTTCAAGGGGGACCTTCTTCCTTTTCTTGCTGGATGGAGGTTTTGGAGGCCGTCTTGACGGTTTTTGGGATATGAACGAGTCACTATTTCCATATGAATGTTCAAGACGTTCGTATGTTCCAGGAGAGATTTCCACCAGGAAAGGTGACATCCCGACCCGCTTAAACTTACGATCCGGGGTCATCAACTCGCGTGGGTAGGTTAAATAGAGATATTGCTTTGCCCTGGTTGCCGCAACATAAAGCAAGCGCCGCTCTTCCTCCCAGGATTCACCTGGAAAAGCAGACGCATGCGGAAATCGTCCATCAGCGAGTCCAATGACAAATACCGCTTCCCATTCTAATCCTTTTGCTGAATGGATCGTGGAAAGAACCAGGGTGTCGATAGTATTTCCATACGCCTGCTGATCGGTCTCAGGAGGATCCAGAGTTGTGTCATCGATGAAACTCTGAAGATCATCATATGACTCAATGATTGTTTTCAACTGGTCAAGGTCTTTCTGTCGCTTCGGGTAATCATCAGCGTAGAGGCGTTCAAAAACCGGCTGATACCAGTTTAGTATCATTTCACAGAGCCCTCCCGGTTTCTCGCCGCTGCTGCGCAGTTTAGCAAACAATTTAGCCAGCCCGGCAATACCCTGCTTCCAGGTTTTTCCCGCAGGATAAGAAGCAAGGGCGGCAAAAGGGTCATCCGCACCAGAAATTGCTGCAGTTATCTTTTGAGCGGTCTTGGGGCCCACCTTCTCGATACTTAACAGCAGTCTATTCCAGGAGAGATTATCCAGCGGGTTGACAAGCAGCCGTAACACAGCCAAAACATCCTTCATGTGAGCCGACTCTGTGAGTTTTAATCCTCCTCGCTTTTCAAATTGAATTGCATGACTGCCAAGCTCGAGCTCCAACTTGAAAGAGTGAAAACCAGAACGAAACAAAACCGCGATATTGTTCAGATCTATACCTTCTGCCTGTAATTCCAAGATTTTCTTAACGACAAAATCAGCCTCTAAACGTTCGTCGCGGCCACCATACAAATAAGGCTTACGCTCCCCTTCTATACTGGTAAACAGGGTCTTGGTATATTTTTCCGCGGCACTGCGAATGATATCATTTGTCAGTGAGAGGATCGGCTGGCTTGAGCGATAGTTTTCTTCGAGCTTGATAATGCGGGTTCGTGGAAAGATTTCAGGAAAACGCATGATATTATAAAAATCTGCACCCCGAAAGGAGTATATCGACTGGGAATCGTCACCAACTACCATCACATTATCGTGTTGATACGCAGCGAGCCTGACAATATCTGCCTGGATCAGATTAGTATCCTGGTACTCATCGACCATGATATACTGATAACGATTGGAGATCTCCTGGCGAGCCTGAGGAAGCTCTTCAAGCAGCCGTTGCCAATTCACCAAAAGATCATCATAGTCCATAAGACCGTGATCATACTTGAAGATTTTGTAGTGTTTCTGCAGAATCAGTATGTCATCAGCGAATTCACTTAAATGACTGTACTGCTCAAAAATCAGATCCTCGAGATCAATTGCTTTATTCACCGAGCCACTGATCATATTGATCAGTGCCCGCTTTGAGGGAAATTGTTTTTTGGGACCCGATAATTCTAAAGAAGATTTCAACAAATTGATGATGCCTTCAGCGTCAGCTCTGTCAATAATGGTAAAGCCGGTACCAAATCCCAAGTGAGATCCATAACGTCTCAACAGCATGTTGGCAACACCATGAAAAGTACCACCGGTTACACGACTGCACGAGTCATTGAGGATTCGACCAGCTCGCCAGAGCATTTCCTGAGAAGCTTTTCTGGTAAAGGTAAGGAGCAGGATACTGTCCGCATCAACTCCGCTGTTGATGAGATGCGCCACTCGGTACACCAGGGTTCTGGTCTTACCGCTCCCTGCACCTGCAATGACCAATACTGGTCCATCTGTTGTGGTTACCGCTTGGTACTGGGAGTCATTTAGCTCATCTTTTAGGGAGGGTGGATTTTTCATAGGACGCAAATGTACCACAGCACTTGTAGCACCGCAACGCCAGTTGACAAAGATTGACCTGGAAGTATAATATCGTCATCCATAGCAATAAATGTTATTCAAATTAGTAACCTATCGAAAATAAGTCTAAAATTTTAATTCCAGCAACAGTCAGATAATGGAGATTCAATGCAGGCCTTACCGTATCGACCGGAATGTCAGCTCAGCGTATCTGACATTGTTCACTGAAAGGCAGAGAAAAGCAAAGAGTACTCTTGTTCGATTGCCAGAGAAAACTCGCCTAATAATAAATGACAACTTGTTATAGAATACTATGCGAAACGATCAATATGCTATTTTGTTTCCACAAGAAATCTGTCGAAAAATTTTTCCACCGAAAAGAACCATCGACTTCTTTGAGGCACTTTTAGGAGATGCTGATGAAGGTTCCTATGATATCGAGTTGCAATACGCTGGCGCATCCGGCAAACAGATTAATTTTGACCTTTTGCTTCATGAGCGTCCCGGACACTGTCTGGCATGCAATCTGACACTTGGGCTTCCCCAGGTTTTTTCCAGACACCCGATTATCAACATAGCAGGTATTGTAGACGAAATTGATCAAATCCTTGGTGAAAAAGCCATAACCGGAGAATGGAATCTTGGATACACCCAGCAGCGAAGCAACGCAATGCATGCAATTCCACTTGCAATAGAACTCGAGGAGCCAGGAACATAACTCAGATAAAACAAAAATGGCCGGCCCCTTCTGGAGCCGACCATGTTACTTCTCCTTTTTGTCAGCGTTTATCGGACTGCTACCTGTGCTTTTCCCCAAGCCTTGGCATGATAGAGAATATCATCGGTTCGTTCCATCCAAGTGCTGAGAGTCTCACCTTTGTTCATCTGAGCAAGCCCTATGGATATTCCTAATTTGGTCTGCTCATTTGCCCAGACCTCCAGATCATCAATCCTGTTAACCAGACGTTCGGCCAGGATCTGTGCATTGCTTCGATCCGTATCATCAAGAACCAACACGAACTCATCTCCACCCATCCGCACCAGTAAATCTGTAGATCTGACTTGACCTGCAAGAACATCGGCCACTGATTTCAAAACCTCATCTCCTTTCTTGTGTCCGAGGTTATCATTGATATCCTTGAAATGGTCCAAATCCATCGAAATCATCGTCAATGGACGGTTGTAGCGTTTTGCACTGTCCATCATTCCATTTATTCTCTCATCAAAGACTCGCCTATTGGCAAGGCCGGTCAAGGCATCGGAGCTTGCTCGTTCAAAAAGATCTTCGTAATCGAGACCGCGTTGCAAAGATTCTGCAAGTATCACCAGCGAATCGTTGATAATCTGCATTTCTTTGTCGCTCAGTTCTCTGCCTTCTTTTAGAATCAACAAAATTCCGGTATCATCAACGGTCTCAAATATCCATTTATGGCCGAACTGTCCGTCAACACTTCTCATCACCGGATGGCTTTCAGATGCTTTTTCGATCAACTCTTCGGCAAAGGCAATCGCCCGTCGACGATTTGGTCCGTGACCAGAACAGAATAAATGCTTTTTATTCCGGGCACTGTTGTTGTAGCCAATTAATTCATGCTCTACGATAGGCATCAACCAGACCGAATAGGCTTCAATCATGCCCGTCATATTTAAGACACCTGCAAGCCGGCCATGGAGTCTGTTGATAAGGTCCAAACGCTCAGATTGACGTTTCAACTTATCAAGCTCCACCATGACCTGGCTTATATCTTCTAAGCCACCGTCCGGGGAAATCTTATCAAGTTGTTCTGTCAAGGTGTTCATCATGTAATCCTTCCGTTAAAAACTGTTTATTACATCTTCATTCACTACTCATATCGGCTAAAACCCGATAATCTTAAATAATATTTAGCAATTTATATGCCAGAAAGAGAGACAACCTGGAAGAAAGAGGCGCTTTTAAAAAAAATATATAATTATATCGTTTGTTTAAATAAAAACCTATGGTGTAGGTACACTACATTTTTTTTTGACTAAATACGTCAGATATTTGACATTCGTCTCTCTTTGGCGTCGAAATAGTTGATCATTATCACGTTGAAAATGATCACTCTCTCTTGATAGAAAACGAAGAGCTCACCTTGCTAAACCATCCGAGAACGAGTACATACGATGTATCACACTTCAAAATTTTCATACGTTCTTCGCCTTTTGAACAATCAAGCATCTTCTACAAATAAGACACGGGCATGGATCTGGAAAAAAAGATTGGTGAGCTTTTCATCGTTGGTTTCCAGGGCACAACTATTGAACCGGGAAGCCAGATAGAAAATGACCTTGCTCAGAAAAATCTTGGAGGGGTCGTTCTCTTTGATCGCTGTCTTACAAATCCAATATTGCCTGGTAATATTGAATCACCGGATCAGCTCAAAATACTCACGTCTGCAATAAACAATCTAGCCGCTACACCACCTTTTATTTCCGTCGATCAGGAGGGAGGCCTAGTTCAACGCCTGGGCCAGCGAAATGGTTTTTTAGGCTCAGCATCTGCAGCGGAAATGGGGCACTCACCAAAAGGGATTGCTTTTACAGAGTTACAAGCTGAGGCGACAGCAAAAATGCTCGGTCAAGCAGGTATCAACACTAACTTTGCCCCCGTTGTCGACCTCGATATCAATGCAGAAAATCCAATTATCGGTAAGCTTGGCAGAAGTTTTTCAGACAAACCGGATATCGTAATCCGCCATGCCGAATCTTGGATTCGCTGCCACCGAGAGCATTCTGTCATTTCCTGTTTAAAACATTTTCCCGGACACGGCAGTTCAACTTCCGATTCACACCTGGGTTTTGTAGATATCAGTGCAACCTGGGATGAGCATGAATTAATGCCCTACCAGGAACTTATATCCAAAGGTCTTGTAGATATGATCATGACCGGTCACTTGTTTAATCGATTATTGGACCCGGTATTTCCTGCCACATTATCTGCCACAACCATCCAGGATCTGCTGAGGCAGAAACTTGGTTTTGACGGCGTAGTCCTGACCGACGATATGCAGATGAAAGCAATTACCAGCCGCTATGACTTTCAAGAAGCATTATGCCAATCCTTTGCAGCAGGCATTGACATAATCGTTATTGGGAACAATCTTGAGTACGATCCACTGATTTTCCAAAAAGCTGTTCGTGCAGTATGTCAAGGCGTGCGGCAAGGTATGGTTGCAGAGAGTAGGCTGTATGATGCGCTTCAAAGAGTCCGGACATTAAAACAATTTTTCATAGGCAAATCAAATGGATAAAGAACGAACTACCCATAAGATATTTATTGGTTATTTTCTCTGGATCTTCGGATTTTTAGGTGCCCACAGATTTTATTATGGCAGACAACTTTCAGGAACCATCTATTTAGTAACGCTTGGTCTGTTTTTAATCGGCTGGATCATTGATCTATTCTTGATCCCCTCAATGAACAGGGATGCAGATTTCAGATTCATTGAAGGACCGGTTGATTACAATATTGCCTGGCTGCTGCTTACGTTCCTGGGAATTTTTGGACTGCACCGGATGTATTATGGTCGTTGGGGAACAGGCCTTATCTATTTGTTAACCCTTGGCCTTTTCGGGGTGGGAGTCATATATGATTTTTGGACACTCAATAGCCAGATAAGTCTCATCAATCATGCTGCCGTAAAAAAACAGGCAGCCACTAGTTGATATTTTCTTGATCCCTGCCAATCAGGCGGCCAACCGTTTGCGACAATTCAACCAGTGATAGAGGCTTTAAACAGTATTCATCAATACAGCTGTCGCTGACCACAACATTATCCAGACTTTCCGAGTAGCCGGTAAAAAGTATCACCGGCAGCTCAGGTCTGACAACCTTAACCATGTTGCAGAGCTCCACGCCTGTAAGCCGCGGCATGGTCAGATCGGTCAGCAGCAGATCATAGGTTTCTGGGTTTTCCTGAAATTTCTCCAAGGCAGCAACTGGCGAAGTAAAGGCGTTAACCTGATAGCCGATACTTTTTAACAGTTCACTGGTTACCTGCACGACCTGAGCATCATCATCTACCAGTATCACTCGCTTTTCTTCTTCAAGCGGCTCATTGCTGACAGTCAAGACCTGATCGAATCGAGTGGCTTCTTTGCTGACAGGCAGAAAAATCCGAAATGTTGAGCCAATGTTCTTTTCAGTAGCAACGCTAATGTGGCCGCCATGATTTGTGATAATGCTATGCACCAGAGATAGGCCCAGACCTGTGCCCCGGCCTTTTTCCTTGGTGGTAAAATATGGATCAAAAACCCGTTCGAGTAATTCTTGCTTCATGCCACAACCACTGTCAGAGACCGTCAACTCAAGCCACTCTTCTTCTGTGTCATCCTGTAATGCACCTTTTTTAAGGCTGACGGTAAGCTTTCCATGTTCTTGGCCAATTGCTTCTGAACTGTTCGTGCACAAGTTGATTAAAATCTGCTGAATCTGCACAGCATCGATGGAAACGGGACCGCACGTTTTGTCAATATCCTGATCAATTTCTATGGTTGATGGCAAGGTTGAGCGCATCAGTCTCAGTACTTCATTGATGATAGGGTGCAGATACTGCCGGCTTTCTTTTTGTTCACTGCTGCGAGAAAAAGTAAGAATCTGTTCTACAAGATTCTTGGCTCGCTTCCCCGCCTTGAAAATCTCTCCAAGATATTCAGATATAAGCTCATCATCGAAACCATTTTGGCTCATTCTCAGCTTAATAATCTCTGAATATCCCATAATCGGTGTAAGCATATTATTAAAATCATGAGCAATTCCTCCTGCTAGCGTACCCACTGCCTCCATTTTCTGTGTTTGGCGCAATTGCTTTTCCAGCTCGAATCGCTTGGTGATGTTTCGGGCAATCACAATAACGTTTTCAACTTCACCCTGCGCATTCTTCACTGGAGTGCCAATTACCTCAAAGAATTGTTCAACCCCGCCACTTGTTGAATCAATCGCCCGGACAGCCACCTCAACCTCGCCTGTCTGGACACTCTGAGTAACGGCGCAATCTCGACAATGATGTGTACTTTTGCAAATGATATCATGGCATGGTTTGCCAATTGATTTGCCACCAGTACGACGGCCTGCATCATTTACCCAGATAGCCGACAAGTTGTTGTCAAACAGAGCCAAAACGCCAGGAAACCCATCAAGAATAGCTTTTTTCTGGGATTCGCTGGCCATAAGTGCATCCTCAACCTCCCTCAGGTCGGTCAGATCAACAATCGTTGTAACAATGCCCGTGACATGTCCTTTAACATCATGAACCAATGCCTTACGATACCTTACAAAATAGCGCTTCGAGTGAGCTCCGATGGCTTCTTCTTCAAATGGCTGAATCGATCCGTTTATTAATAAAATACGATCTATTTCTTCATGCCTGAAGACATTATTGCCTGATAACAATTGATAGACGCCCATTTCACGAACTTCTGCATCACTTTTACCAATGAATGAATTAAATGCCTGATTAGAGCCAATAAAAGCTCCTTCTACATCCATAAAAAACATGGGGACTGGAATAGCATCTATTAATTCCTGTTCGTAGGAAATCGGATTGCACATAACGTTATCTGTCATTTTAGAAGGTTTTAAACCCGAATGAGCCCACAAATAAAATCTATTAGGGCAGTAGAAAATCACCAGGTGTCCAAGTCAATACAAAAAGTATAGCATCAACTATTCTCATTTACCAATGCCCCCCTCAAGAGCTTTCCTTTTGCTTGACTTTTCTTTGCTGCTCATTATTTATCTTGGGATGGAAAACAGCCACCCGGAGTAACCGTGACAGCAAAAAAAAATATTCAGGATTCTATTTGTCATAGAAAGCCCGACATTGCCTACCCATGTGAATGGGAATACAAGGTCATTGGCACAGACAAATCAAAACTGGAAGAAATTATTATCGAGGCATGCCAGCCGACCACACCATCAATTGCCTTATCCAATGTCAGTTCAAAAGGCAGGTATTACAGCTTAAATGCCACACTCAGGGTGGAAAATGAAGAGGTGCGTCTGGCGATATTCAAAAGAATAATGCAGCATCCAGAAGTAAAAATGGTGCTCTAAATGGATCCGGATAGCAGCACAAAACAATCCAAACTCGTTGCTGTACTTCGTGAAGGAGTCGCTATCGTTCAGATGGTCCTTTTCAAAGAGTTGAAACAACATCTAAAAAAAGACCATCCTCAGATGGATGAAGCTCAGAGATCTATGCTCGCCGGTGCTATCACCAATGAGCTCTTCGGCACACCGAACCCTGATCCCAAATTCATGCAGTTCTTACAAGAAAACAAGGCGATTATCGAACAGGAAATGCTTGGACTGGCAGCAAACCTCTCCGAGCTCCGCCGTTATATAACTGATGCGCTTCGAGTGCAGGTACTTTGCGACAATCAGGAAGGTAAGGATTGTACCGATGTACTCACGTATGCAGACAAACTTGGCATTCTGCTCAGAGAACGGGATATCCCTCTGCCTTCAACTTTTATGACATTGGTGCGAGGGCTTGGAGAGTTACATCAGTTAATCACCGCCCCAGTTTGGATATCACCTGAAGAGGACCAGAGCCTGGTGCACTGAAAACGCTAGTGTTTTTGTAATTGAGCTGGCAGAACGCCCCTTACTGAATTGCAGACAAATAGGTGCTCTGCCTGAATGATATCTTCTTTATACAATATCCGTTCTCTAGGCTGAAACGGCCTATCGACCGACAAGAGCTGCTTTCTCATAATACCATCGAGCAATCCACTCATACGCGGCGGAGTATAGTAACATCCGTCTTTTACGATAAAGATATTGGTGATACATCCCTCAGTTATCTCATCCCGGCCGTTACAGAACAATACGTCAAACAACCCCATCGAGCGGGCCTTCTCATAAGCCTGATCATAAAGTTGTCTCATGGTGGTTTTGTGAAAAACCCATGGTGTCGAAGAATCAATCTTCTGATCAGCAAAATCGATTAATACCGGTTTAGCGTGATACTCTGAAGGTTTCTCCGGCAACTCAAATGCTCCTGGACTCGCACAATTGCTGCTTGAGATATGAAGCTTGCCATTACCTGACAGGGTTAATCTTATCCGGCTGTAATCATGCTGTTTCAACCCGTTTAAATACTGCTGCAATTCCGTCTCAATGCGGAATCTGTTGAAAGAAAAATTAAAATAGTAGGCAGAATCTTGCAGTCTATCCAGGTGATCTTTAAGATAGATGATCCCTTTCTCAGGATGATAAAGTGCTGTCTCTATAAGATCAAATTTTGGCAGCGGACTGGTTAAGAACCTGGCTTTTAATAAACATTCCTGCCATTCCGTCTCAGGCGATGAGTCGGCTACAATCCCTGAACCAATCCCCATTTCACCCTGCATGCCACTGAGAACAATCGTTCTTATCGGCACATTAAAAATCGCTCGGCGATCTGGTGAAAAATACCCTATTGCTCCGGTATAAACTCCACGAGGTTCCTTTTCCAGCTCATCGATAATTTCCATCGTTCTGATTTTTGGAGCTCCGGTGACGGAACCACACGGAAAAAGAGAATTCAATACCTCAGAAATCTGCATCCTGCTGGACTTATTCCGTTTGGCAACGATTGAAGAAGTCATCTGAAACACAGAACGATATCGTTCTATATCAAACAGGGAGTCAACCTTAACAGTGCCACCGCCAGTTGCATCCACAAGCCGTGACAGATCGTTTCTCAATAAATCAACAATCATCACGTTTTCGCTCCTGTTTTTTACATCAGATTGCAGAAACGTCGCATGCCGCAGATCTTCCGCAACTGTCCTGCCTCGTTTCATTGTGCCTTTCATCGGCCGAGCGACAATTTCTCCATTATTGATCCGGAAAAACAATTCAGGCGAAAAAGAGAGTATATAATCTTCTCCATTGCGGATACAACAGCCATAAGGGACAGGTTGGCTGTGCCTCAAATCTTGATAAAATGCTGTTATTGATCCAACGAATTCAAAGAAAAATTTAAACGTATAATTTACCTGATACGTATCTCCTGCGGCTATGTAGTCAAGTATTGCAGTAATTGCTTGGCAGTAGTCCTCCCGATCCAGATTGGGCTGCAAGTTGGCAAGCCGATACGAGCCATTCGAACTTGTTTCTCTCTCAGGGACAGAATATTTATCCTCTGATGCCCGATGTTTAATTACCTTAGGAGCTTGATATGCCCCAAAGTCAGCAAGAAGATTATCTCTTTGGTTATAAGTATCTTCTCTTGGAACATGCAGGAATTCATAAGCAAACCAGCCAGCCAGATAGTATCCTTCATCCAGACATCGGGTTAACTGACCATAATACTCATCCCGGTCCTCTCCCTGGCGAAACTGAAGTTGTTTGACTGGTTGTGTAAACAACAGAGACTGCTGATTGTCCTCATCGATTTCGGCTGTGTCGAGAAAAACATAGCGATCGTGATCCGCTAAACTGTCAAGCAAAGCTGAGACCTGAGCGTCTGAAAGTTTGTTATTTACCATACACCGCTGTACACGTACCGTGTGTATTTGAAGTTCATGGATATCAAATTTTTACGGAAACTAGGGAAATATAGTACGTTATTTTTCACCAACAAAATATCACAATCTGCAGAGATGTATAAGAAAAATTATAACTGAGCCTTTTGCAAAATGATGATTTTCGTTCAAAGTCAAACCATGCGAAAAATTATTACCGCAGGCATATAATCGATATTCCGAGGATAAAAATTTAAGCATAACGTAGTGGTTGAACGGAAAGGGCGCTTTGCACGTGGCTCGATAAAACAATCGCCCGGTTTCAACCTCGTTTCAGTGTAGATATCTTGAGGCATCAAAATAATAGGTGATCACACCGATACCCGTAAACGAGAAAGGGCTGCGAAGAGAATTCTCCGCAGCCCCAATATAAATGAAAAGGAGAGCCTTTCAACTCATTTCTTTTCACTCATTGCCGCTTTAAGATCTTCATAATCTTTAACCGCACTGATTACCGCATCGTCCTGACGTTCTTTTATCTCTTGCACTTTCTCTTTGATCTTTTTGTCTTTTACCTTCAATGTTGACATCTGAGCGCCAAACAACGTATTTGCCAGATAATCGAAGGAGAAAAACATTAATTCAACATCATCCTCACGAATTTTTTCAATAGTGGCAGGATCGATATCGTATGTTTGGAGAAAAGAACTTTCAAAAACAAATTTGCGGAAATGAGCAAGATCAGTTGAAGCCATGAAGAACATGCGTTTAGCCTGTTCTGAAAGCGTCGCTTGGTGACCGTATGATTTTCGTCGCATAATCAATCGGAGCCACTTTTTGTTCATATCGTCTCTGACATCAACTCCCTGATCAGCTCGCCATTCACCGACAGTCCATTCCTTATCTTCATAATGGCCTTTGCAGTAATCTTCTTTGACCAGAAAAAAGAATCTCTCTTCCTCTGAGACGAGTTCATTTCCCTTGGTATCTTTACTGCCGCCTTCGCGAAAATCAGCCATGCCAACAGGGTAATAGCGACAGGCCGATGGTCGGTCAGTATATACCGTACACCCATCAGGAGTGACGAAAGGACACTTATTATCATCCTCTCTCATTTTGATCATGACACCAGGCATATCGGTTTTTTCCAGATAAGTCGGCATGGTGTATTTCTGCAGAAACTCATGTGGTTGTATCTGCAGCCTCTTGGTCAGGATGAGGATATCATATGGTGTCAAAATTATTTTAATATTCCCGCAACAGGCGGTGAAGCAGCTCACCCCCGGATGACAGCGAAATTTGAGCTTACTGTCTAAGCTCAGTTTAACTGGTTGAATATTAGATGGGTTTCTTTCTTTGCCAAAGAGCGTTTTCGCTTTGGCGTTCATGTCCTTTTCACTCATTTTGTAACCTTTACTTTATACGGTTGAACTATCACACCGTGGCACTTTAGCGCCACACGCACAGCCTTTTATACTAAACTGTCAGACTCTGGCTGTCAAACGACATCTCCTTTATCCAACAGCAATTTATGATTATTTTTTTTAATTTGAATGAAAACAATGTAATATAATTAATATACCCGATGAAGAGGCCTTATCTCTTGCAGTTTTACCTAAATATGCGTATAAGTTGCCTTCAAAAAAGAAGGACTTTTCAGTCGGAAAGCGGATATTTTGGAGTCTTATACTAAACGTAGAACAAGGTTTACCATATGAAATTGTTTGTTCGGCCGCTTGATCTCACCAGTGTCAATAAAATTGTGTACCATCTGCCAGATGGACCTTCTCTTTCGCTGAATATAGATGGTATCGAAGAATTCATTGACCTGGAACTGGAAGTTGGCCATTATTGTGACACTTCTGATATCGATGGTACCCTTCATTTTTTCCCCAAGGGTAATGCTTAATCAACACTCCCGTGTTCCTCCCCTGCATCTCTTTAAAACTCCCGCCTCATCTTTCATTATAATTATCAGCTGCTATGATTATTGACATCTCAGCCGATAGGCATATCCATACGAGTCTTTGTCGACATGCAACGGGGACCATGGAAGACTATGTAATCAGTGCTGTTACCAAAGGTTTTAAAAAAATCACTTTCATGGAGCATATGGAGGAAGGAATTGACTATTTTGAACGAACCTGGCTAAGAGAAGAGGATTTCGACTATTATTTTGCAGAAGGTGAACGGCTCAGAGAAATATACGGTGATAAGCTAACAATTGATCTTGGCGTTGAAGTAGGCTTCAATCCACACGCATATGATAGGTTGCTCAAGCGCCTCGAGAAAAGAACATGGGACCAAATCGGCTTATCATACCACTTCTGCAAGCTGCCAGGATTTGAGATGCACCTTAATCTTCTCAGTCGAAAGAAGAAAAATATTATTAGCATAGACCATTATGGTGCCGACAAACTACTCAGTCACTATTTTGACACACTCACCAATGCGGTCTCTATTATTCCAGCAAACATCCTGTGCCATCTCGATGCCGGTTTAAGACACCAGCCGAATTTACAATTGACGCCTCACCACCACGAGCAAATAGAGCGCTTGCTTGAAGAAATGAAACTGGCCGGTATGGCGCTCGAAATCAACACCTCTGGATTTGCACAGCGTAATGAGCCGTTTCCTCGCTATGTTACGATTATCAAGGCGATTAAGATGGGCATCCCACTGCTGGCTGGCTCAGATGCTCATCAACCAGAAGACATCGGAAGGTTTTTTGACACACTTGCCCATCAGCTCAATTCATACAGGCGGCCCGAATAGCGATTACCTGGTGCTCTGGGGCAGCCAACTGATATTCATTCGTCGCACGACATTAATACCACCGGCAAGCACAAAGCTGTTATCGTATCCTTCATAATCAAGAAATCGCTGTATTTCATAGGAACGTGAACCGGCATTACAGATAATGATCATCGTCTTGTCCTCAGGCAGTTCTCGATAGCGGTCACGTATCTCATTGTAGGGCAGAGAAATCCACCGATCAGACCCGAATTTTTCAACATACGGTGCAGCCTGCTTAACATGTCGAACATCGAGCATCACCCAGTCAGGCTGACTTGACATATCCTCCATGTAAGCAAAATACTCCCGGATATCAATTTTCCGCAACCGATGATCACAGAGGTTCTCGGCGACATATGCCGCGGCATTAACAGAGTCGATGGCAGCAGAAAATGGCGGGGCATACGCCAGTTCTATATTGTTAAAATCCTCAATTGAACCACCTTCACATAGTAACGGGGCAGCGCCATTAATGCGCGCCAGTATACCATCCCCCATTGGCCCTACTCCCTGCAGCCCAAGTACCTTTCTGGTTCTGCGGTCAAACACCAGCAAGAAGCAGGCCACGGCCTGTGTTGGAAAAAAATGAGCGCGATCAATTGGCGACGTCAAAGAAATATCAGCATCGTAACCAGCTAAACGTGCAGCTGCGAGCGTAAGCCCGGCTGAACCGATACTCATATCGAAAGCCTTCATGATAAAACT
>JABDPQ010000714.1 GCA_013042695.1 Desulfobacterales bacterium
GGTTTTATCAGGTCTGTTTTTTATGCTTAGCCCACGATACAATGGCAGTAACACCGCACATTAAGGTCAGGGCAGCAAAAAAAACATATCCGAGTGGATAACTGTCGGTTCCTGAGACGACGGCGGCAAAAATTGATGGGCCCAGAACCACTCCCAGATAAGTAAAAAAGAGCGTACCACCAGTGGCGGCACCGACCTGCCCTGCTGGGGCCAGACGAGCAGCTTCGGCCAGATATACGCCATTCCAGCCTATAGCCGTTATGCCAAACAAGATCAGAACAGCCACGATTAGAGTTGTTGACCAGGCGGGGCTGATCAATGCTGTTGCAATTGCCCCAGCTGACATGCCAACACCTAAGAGCCCCAGCAGCAGGCGGGGGTTCACGAGGCGGTCAGCCATGATACCCCAAATGATCCGGCCGATTGTTCCGGCCAATTGAGCAGCTGAAAGGGTAAACCCTGCGGCAACGAAAGCTAAGCCGATATCATTGGTAAGATAAATTACCAGGTAGGTGAAAAGACAGAGTTGCATGCCGGCATACAAGAAAGAGATCACGGCTAATTGTCTCAGAGGGCGATGCGCAACAACCATCTGCAACGGTCGGGTTACTCCTTGCAGAGATATTGGCCGTTTCAACTGACGGTCAGCGTCAATTTCAGCTCTAAGTGGGTGTATAAATGCGATGAGCGACATGGCAATAGCACCGATGATAATCGAACCATTTCTCCAGCCAACCGCCAGTACCAGAGAAGGGACGATAGCACCAGCTAAAACACCTCCAATCGGCACCCCGGTTTGTTTCAGAGAAAAGATAAAGGATCTCATTCCTGCTGGTGCTTTGCGAGCGAGGATGTGAGAGCTGGCAGGTGTTACCGGGCCATATCCGAAGCCGATGATCAGTGCACTGGCAACCATCGCCGGAATTGTGCCAAAGGCTGTGACGATCAATCCGATGCCAGTTAATGCCAGAGATACCTGGCTGACCCGTATTGCACCAAACCTGAGAATAAAATCGCCGCTCCATAGGCTCGACAGCATGCTGCCGATGTACATTATGGAAACATACAAACCGGCTGATGTTGCTGATATACCGATATCAGGAGCTGCAGATGGTGCCAATACCGGAACGGTAACGGCCACCATAGAAACTATAGACTGCACGGCAAGCGTGATGATAAGCGATATGGTGACGCCCTTCTTATCCATAAATTTCTTGAGCCGTCTTACCGTTTAGCTGCCAAAACCTTACGTTCTCAATCTTTTTTTTGCGATGCGCCTGTACCTAGAAAATGATTCAGGCCATCGTCTTATGACAATCAAAATATAACCATTAGCGCAGGCCTTCCATAACTGCTCATCATGAAAGTAGCATGGCTTGCCATTGTAGCCACCGATAGCAATATAAACCACTTAATTGAGTGTCTTGCACGCGCAATATCACTCGTTCAAAAAATCGTCAGGCATAAAGAATCAGGGAATAAATGCCGTTAAGAATACCATCAATGCAGAACCGAAGGCAATCATGTCATGATAGGAGAAGGCTAACTCTGGAAGGGTTCGATGCTCGTTGTAGCATCGAGCCTGCATGGTATCTACCAATGTATCTGCGCGCAGAAAGACCCGACGAAAAAGAGTGATGGTAAATCTGATCAGACGAATCAGAGGGTTTCTACGCCTTTCAATACCGCGGGCACGCATGGCATCCCCTATTTCATTTGCCTGAAAGAGGATGAGCGGTAAAAATCGAACCACCAGACCGACCATTGTGGCAGCTATTCTCTCGTTTATAAAAGGAACCGGTTTCAGACCCCAGATAAGCGCGGCACGTATGTCGGTTGTCCGGGTAGTTGACATCAGGAGAACACCCATGAAGACAATCAAAAGCAGGCGCCAGCAGACGATCAAAGCCGCCTGCGCCTCAACCGCTGTAACGGTTGGAAGCATCGTATCGGTGAAGCTGATCGCCCGAATGACAAAGACAAAGATGAGGAAAAACAAAAAATAACGAATGTCAAATACAAGTCTGCGAACCCGTAAATGAGTCCAATGAAAAAGAGTCATCAAGACAATCGAGGTGACAGATAAAAAAGTAAGATTGGCCCATAAACAGGTGACACTCAATATCACCAGCACCAATTGCTTGGTGCGGGGATCCAAGCGGTGCAACGGTGAGTTGCCAGGCCTGAAGCCGATAGCGGTCAATTCACCCATGATCGAATCCCCTGACCGAGCTGAACTGAGCATGGCGGTCGAATGCCATATTTTTCAATGCCTGGCAACATCTCCTCAGGCAGGCCATCCTTGACCACGCTTCCTTTTTCCATAACAACGAGTCGCTGGGCATGAGCGATAACTTTTTCCAGGTCGTGGGTAGTAATAATGATGGTATGACCCGCCTGGTCAAGTTTGAGTACCTGGCTCAAGACGGTACATGTTGCCGGATAGTCAAGGTTGGAAAACGGCTCATCCATCAGCAATACGCGCGGTGACATCGCCAAGACGCCGGCAATGGCCAGACGACGCTTTTCACCACCGGAGAGATTATGGGGGCTGCGGTCTACAAATCCGTTCAGATTTACGTCTGACAAAGCCTGGTGCACCCGCTGGTCAATCTGGGTGCGCTGCATGCGCAGGTTTTCCGGACCAAATGATACATCGTCGTAGACGGTATCGCCAACTATCTGGCTGTCGGCGTCCTGAAATACCATGCCTATTAGTTGGCGGGCGGCCATTGGATCTTTTTTGACCGATATACCATTTACGGTAACGTTGCCGGATTCGGGAAAAAGCAGGCCGTTTAAATGTCGCAGCAGGGTCGTTTTACCTGAGCCGTTAGCACCTGCAATTACGGTGAACTCACCCTCCTTAAATGATAATGAGACATCACGAAGACCCATCGTCCCGTCTGCGAACCGGTGATACAGATTTGAGGTTTCAATGATAGACACAGCGTTACTTCACCGCACGCAAATCACCAAGGTT
This sequence comes from Desulfobacterales bacterium, assembly GCA_013042695.1. Taxonomy (GTDB): domain Bacteria; phylum Desulfobacterota; class Desulfobulbia; order Desulfobulbales; family Desulfocapsaceae; genus JABDPQ01. The sequence continues at coordinate 2,984 of JABDPQ010000714.1, forward strand.
CCCTGTGATTATTGGTCTCAGAGCCCTGGCGATGGGAATGGCTGCCGCAATCTTCAAAGCATCTCCAAATAAGAAAGGAAGCATGCCAACAGCTACTGCCTTGGTAATACTCATACCCGTTACAACCTTGAGCCACGATACACCGAGCCCATAGATGATGATTGTACCGAGAATCATGGCAAGGACATCTATGGCCACAAGCCCCTTGCCACGCTCACTGATTTTTCCGATCACGTAAGCGGCGGCGGCAAAACCCAGCAGATAGCCACCGGTCGGTCCGATAAATTTACCAATTCCCCCAGTACCCCCGGCAAAAACCGGCAGACCCACAGCTCCTGCAAGTAAATAAACCCCGACGCTGGTTAGCCCCCAGCGTCCGCCCAACAGGAGCCCTGCCAACATGACAAAAAGGTTTTGCAGTACAATCGGTACCGGTCCGATGGGAATGGCTATATAGGCACCAACGGCTGTCAATGTTGCCATGAGTGAGGCATATACCATTAGTTTTAATTGTCTTGTAGATGTGTCCATTTACGTTTTACTGTTTATGTGTCGATATTTTTTAGTGGTGAAAACAATCACCGTGTAGTGCCGTCTCATGCCTCCCATCGGCCATCTCTACAATCAGCCCACCATGGGAATCAATATCTATGGCAATTCCTTCAATAGTTTTCTTTACCGTCGCCACACGTACGTGCCTACCAATGGTTGCATTGTTTGCTTTCCACTCATCGATCACCGTTTGAGGCTTGAAGTTCACCAGGCGCTGCTCGAACCTGTTCAGAAAAGCAATCAGGATTTCTCTTCGTGGCACCTGCCGACCTATGAGTCTTTTGAGAGAAACAGCAGGGTACTCCTCCTGCTCCGTTTCATTATTTACGTTCAGACCAACGCCGATCCGGA
>JABDPQ010000718.1 GCA_013042695.1 Desulfobacterales bacterium
TGATCTTATTCACGAATTGTGCCAGTCGGTGAGAAGATTTTTCCTCTCAGGCTATCAGTTTTATACTAATCATTAACTGCGTCTGTCTATAAAAAAAAATGCACTATCTTGCTTATCTGCCTGAGTAAATACCAAATAAACTGCAATCTACTGAGTTGCCATTACCTGATTAGTTTATCTTGAGTGTCAAGACGACTCTTCTCCCTTGACAAGCGCTCTTTGTTATAATTGAACTTTGATTGTCATCACCTGATTGCTAACGGCCTTTGATATATGAACTATAGATGTTCTGGGCTTTATTCATGGCTTCTTGAGATTGGAGAGCAACCCGATACGCATGATGCCATTTGTTTTCCTCCCAGAGACTTTTGGCTTTATCCAGAAGTTCGTAGCAGACATCAAGTTGCGCTTTCATACCGAACGGGAAAGATGTGCGAGTGCGAGCCCAATCCAAGCGTCCTTCGACATCAACAATGGCGTCTTCGTAATCTTCCTGGACATGTTCTTGGCGAGCAAACTGAACGAGATAATAGAAAATTACGACGAGAAATCCGATTACCAGAATATTGTTCATACCTGATCTCCAAAATTTAGTCGAACGCAGAACCCTTGGCCAACGGCAAAGAGTCACAGCCATAGGCATAGCCTTAATCGTTAAGATTCCGGCATAATCATACCATATTTCTCCTGATGACCTTAAGACGAAATATGAAGAAGAGAACAGATATCGTATCTTACTGTGTGGAAATGGTGCAAATGACCCAGTGAAAAAGATTTCCACTGGCGGGGTGAAGATTATAAAATCGGCACCTCGTTAAGACCTTTGTTGAACAAACTCTGATTGAAGATACTCATAAGTAGCAGCGGTATAAGGCGATCAAAGGATAAATAGACGGTAATCTTAAAATACATAGCGGCATAAGTCCGAATCATCTTGACACGCTGCGTCACTCACGTGCGGTGGCCTGCTCACAGCACTCCCAGGCTGCTCCGCTGGCCTCCTCATTCGTTGCTTGCCTGGTCAAGCGTCTCGAAATTATTACGCCACGTATAGTTTGTTAATTATAAATCCAGATACAATCAAAGACAGTTAAAACAAACCTCCCACCCGTTTTAACTGTCCAAGAAGAGCTATTGTCCAGCATTGTTCGTCTTGAATATGCGCTCCATTTCCCGGCTTGCGTGCTCAAATGGGTCTGAAACCAGCGACATTGGATTTTCTAAGCTGAGTGGGACAATAAAAAAATAGAGTGTTTGAAAAAGAAAGAAAAACCATAGAGCAACGGGAAGCACCATCGTTGGCTCTGGCCACCAGAATACGAGAATAATTGCCCCACCACCGAGCGTTATGAATTCTGCAAAAAGTGATCTGACGACCATTTCTTTAAAACAGATACCACTCCTGATCCAGCCCAAAACCCCCAGGGTGACCATAATGAAACTGGAATAGGTCTCGGGCCGTAGGGCTAGTCCAACTGTTAACAACAGAGGGAAGACAATAGCGACAATACTGGTGTTGCTCCAGCGACAGAGCAAGACACTATAGAGTATCAGGTTAGCCAAAACAAAACATTTTATGGCCACAGGCCACCCCCAGAGGATGGTTGGGATATGAGTCAGCGGTATGACACTCAAAGCACTTAAGAGGCCAAAGATCAGCGTGGTGCGTATGTGATTTGTCATGCTGCACCCCCATTATGCGCCAATTGCTCTTTTCTCCGAATCAACTCGATCTCAATTTCATCTTCATTGATCGTACTGAATCGAGCCGTAGCATTGCAGAGCCCATTCGCTTCAGAGGCTGTGCTTTGCTTATTGCGCGCGTAATAGTTTGTCGCTTTCACCTTGAGTATTTCATAACGCTCGTGTTGTTCAGCAAGGAGCTCTCCGAGTTGTTTTTGTTCATCTCCAACTGACTCATATTGGCGCTGCAAATGTTGACAATGCTTTTGCTCTATCAGTTGTTTGCGAATCAACAATTTGGCAATAGTGTCATTTTCTTTACGCAGCGCCAGTGAAAGATCGTTCTCGAGTTTACCAATTTCTTGTGTCCGTGCGGTGAGATCGACCTGGATATGGTGCTTGTTCTCTAATAGCTGCTGAATTCGTGCCTCTTTTTGCTGCAGAGTGTTTTCCATCTCACGCAAATACTGCCTGAGCAAGAGATCCTGATCCTCCAAGCGATCCATGACACCATGGATATCAGCTTTC